>NZ_JBEYJU010000022.1:0-105160 GCF_040703965.1 Streptomyces sp. NPDC006655
TCGAGTCCCGCTCGGTTCCCGGGGTCGAGTCCCGCTCGGTTCCCGGGGTCGAGTCCCGCTCGGTTCCCGGGGTCGAGTCCCGCTCGGTTCCCGGGGTCGAGTCCCGCTCGGTTCCCGGGAGCGGGTCCCGCTCGATCCGCGTGCCGGGGTAGGTGAACAGGACGGTGGCGCGGGCGTCGGGGGCGAGGAGGGGTGTCTCGGCTCCCGTGCCGGGGAGTCGGAGGTCCGTGGACAGCCGGGTGCCGACGAGCGCGTGCACGCGGGTGTGTTCGGCGCCGCCCTCCGCCGCCGTCGCGGTGAGCGTGCCGTCGCCGAGCACCCACCGGTCGCCCCAGTCCTGCATGGCGACCAGCACCGGCACCAGCGCCTCACCGGCGTCGGTGAGCAGGTACTCGTACCGCACCGGGCGCCGCTGGTAGAGGCTGCGCCGCAGCACTCCCTGGGCGACCAGCCGACCGAGCCGCTCGGTGAGCACCTTCCGGGACAGACCGAGCTCGGCGGCCAGCGCGTCGAAGCGGACGTGCCCGCGGGCCACTTCCCGCAGCACCAGCACGTTCCACCAGTCCCCGAGCACCAGGGCGGCCTGAGCCACGCCGCAGGTGTCGTCCGCGTTGTGCATCCTCATGGGGCCATAGTAAGTTCCCTTTCGGGACTCACTTTGTTTCTGAGCGAAACTTATCGCCCGGCGGGATCCGATCCGCGGGCCCAGTGTGAGGAGTTGCACCATGACCGCCATCAGCCGGGTCGTCGCACGGGAGATCATCGACAGCCGGGGCAACCCCACCGTCGAGGTCGACGTCGAGCTCAGGGACGGTTCGCTCGGCCGCGCCGCCGTCCCGTCGGGCGCGTCCACCGGGGCCCGGGAGGCCGTGGAACTCCGCGACGGCGACCCGGCCCGCTTCCACGGCAGGGGCGTGCGGCGCGCGGTCGACGCCGTGAACGAGAGCATCGCGGACGCGGTCACCGGGCTCGACGCGGAGGACCAGGCGACCGTCGACCGTACGATGACCGAGCTGGACGGCACCGACACCAAGGCCCGCCTCGGCGCCAACGCGCTGCTCGGCGTCTCCCTGGCCACCGCCAAGGCCGCCGCGGCCGCGCACCGCCTGCCGCTGTACCGCTACGTCGGCGGGGTCGACGCCCGCCTCCTGCCCGTACCGATGATGAACATCGTCAACGGCGGGGCACACGCCGACAACCCGCTCGACTTCCAGGAGTTCATGATCGCCCCGATCGGCGCGGCCACCTTCGCCGAGGCCGTCCGGATGGGCTCCGAGGTCTTCCACACCCTGCGCCGCAGTCTGCTCGCCGCGGGCCACAGCGTGAACGTCGGCGACGAGGGCGGGTTCGCGCCCGACCTGCGCACCGCCGAGGAGGCCCTCGACTTCGTCGTCCGCGCCGTCGAGGAGAGCGGCTACAAGCCCGGCACCGACATCACCCTCGTCATGGACCCCGCGAGCTCGGAGTTCTTCCACGACGGGGTGTACGACTACACGGGCGAGGGCGTCCGCCGCAGCCCCGCCGAACACGCCGACCACCTCGCCATGCTGGTCGACCGCTACCCTGTCGCGTCCATCGAGGACCCGATGGCCGAGGACGACCACGCCGGCTGGCGCGAGCTGACCGCCCGGCTCGGCGATCGCTGCCAGCTCACCGGCGACGACGTCTTCTGCACCAACGAGACCCTGCTGCGGGCCGGCATCCGCGACGGCATCGCCAACTCCGTGCTGGTGAAGGTCAACCAGATCGGCACCCTCACCGAGACGCTGGCCACCGTCGCCACCGCGCACCGCGCCGGCTACACCGTCGTCATGTCCCACCGCTCCGGCGAGACCGAGGACACCACGATCGCCGACCTCGCCGTCGCCACCGGCTGCGGCCAGATCAAGACCGGCTCCCTGTCCCGCGCCGACCGCACCGCCAAGTACAACCAGCTCATCCGCATCGAGCAGGAGCTGGGTCCGCAGGCCCGCTACGCGGGGGCGGCCGCGCTGGGCCTGCGCCGCTGAACCGCGCGCACGCACCGGTCCGGTTGCGATCTCGGGGTGGGACGGGGCGTGCGTGCGGGGCCCGACCTCGAGATGCGGTGACCACACCTGCTGGATACGCTCGCTCAGTGGCCGGGTGACCACGGCCCAGGGCCGTGGCGCGGCACTCGCCCCACCCCGCCCGCGGAAACGAAGAGTTCCGCCGTCCCAGACCTCTGCAGTGTTCACGCCTCCTCGGGAGGCTCCACGGGAGGAAGGTTGCGATGAGGTTCACCCGCATGCGTACCGCCAAGGCGACGGGGGCCGTCCTGGTCGCCGTCCCGCTCGCGTTCGGCGGCCTGGCGTCCCAGAGTCAGGCGCAGGGCGCGTCTCCCAGCCCCTCGGGGACGTTCGGTCCCGGCTGCTCGGCGCTCTCCCAGAAGGCCGACACGGCCAAGGACAAGGTCGTGGAGGCCGCGGCCGCCTATCCCCAGCTCAGCCAGCTGGTCTCGGCCGTGGTCAGGGCCAGGCTGACCGGCACCCTCGACGGGAAACCCGCCATCACCGTCTTCGCCCCCAACGCCCAGGCCTTCCAGAAGGTGACCACGTCGCAGCTCTCCTCGCTCCTCACCAACGAGGGGCAGCTGAAGAAGGTGCTGACCTACCACGTCGTGGACAAGCAGATCACCCCGAGCGAGCTCTCCAACGGCTCCTTCACGACGGTCGAGGGCAGCAAGCTGACCACGTCGGGGTCGGGCAGCGACTTCAAGGTCAACGGCAAGGCGAGCATCGTCTGCGGCAACATCAAGGCCGCGAACGCCACGATCTACGTCATCGACTCGGTTCTCCAGCCGCCGTCCTGACTCCCGAACCGCCGTCCGGCTCCGGCAACGGCAACGGCTCCGGCTCCGGCTCCGGCTCCGGCAACGGCTCGGCCGCCGGGGCCGGGGTCAGGGCCGGGGCCGGGGCCGGGGCCGGGGCCGGGGCTGTGAGGGTGCTGTCGGTGTCGGCGGGGATCGCCGGAGTCGTGGTGGCGGGTGGGGCGTGGGGAGGGGGCGGTGCGGCCCAGGTGGTGTCCTCGGCGGCGTGGGGGCGGGTGAGGGCCTGTGTCTTCGCGCGGCGGGTGGCAGGCGTGGTGGCGTGCTCGGCGACCAGAGCCCGCGCCCGCTCGGGCAGCGACGGCGGATCGAGCCTGCCCTCACCGGCTCCGGGCACCAGCGCCTCGGCCACCTCACCCGCCGTCGGCCGCCGCTCCGGGTCGGGGTGCAGACACCGGCGGACCAGCTCCGCGAGGTCCTTCGGCAGCCCGGCGAGATCGGGGGTACCGGCCCGGATGCGGGCGACCACGGACGGCGTGTCCCGGCCCCAGGGGCTGCGCCCCAGGGCCAGGCGGGCGAGGACGGTCCCCAGGGAGAAGACGTCGCTCGCAGGGGTGAAGGCGGCCTGTTCACGCAGCTGTTCGGGCGAGGCGTACGCGTACGTGCCGGCGAAGCCGCGCCGTGGCTCGGTGAGCCGTTCGATCTGGGCGATGCCGAAGTCGATGACGCGCGGTCCGTCCTCGGTCAGCAGCACGTTGGCCGGCTTGAGATCGAGGTGCACGATGCCCTGGGCGTGTATGGCGCTCAGGGCGACGGCGATGCCCGCCCCCAGCGAGCGCACCAGGCCGGGCTCCAACCGCCCGCAGTGCTCGACGAGTTCCTGCAGTGAGGGGGCGGCCACGTACGGCACCGCCATCCACGGGGTCGCACCGTCGGTGTCCGCCGCGATCACCGGCACGGTGAACCGTCCGTCGACCCGCTGGGCCGCCCGCACCTCGTGGGCGAAGCCCCGCTTGATCGGGGGAGCCGCCGCGAGGTGCGCGTGCAGCGTCTTGACGGCGACCATCAGCCCGTCGGCGTCCTGGCACAGGTAGACCCGCCCGAAACCGCCCTCGCCGACGCGCTCCAGGACCTCGTACGTACCGAAGACCGCCGGCTGGTCCGCCCCGCCCGCCCCGGCCGCGGGCCGCGCCCGCTCCATCTCCCGCCAGGTACCGATGGCCGCGGCCTGCGGGTGGAACGCGATCCGGCCGTCGTCCGCGGCCGACGCCCGCTCGCGCGGACCTTCGTCGCCCTTGGCCGTCCGCTCCGTCTGCTCGTCCTCCACCACGACGAACAGCGCCTTCCGCGGCGTCCGCGCCGCCTCCGGACCGCCGTCCTCGAACACGTACGCCTGGACCTGCACGTTCTCGTCGCTCATGAGGGACACGTAGACGCCCGGCAGCCCCAACCCCGCGCACGCGCAGGCCTCTTCCGGGGTCGGCCGCAGGTCGTCGCGGGAGAAGCACAGGGCCGCCACCTCGTACCCCTGCGCGGTCAGGCCCCGCAGCGCGTCCTTCCACTGCTCCGCCGTCCAGGCGCGCCACGCCGGTTCGTCCGCGATGTCGTTCACGACCGCGAGGCGGTTCGCGACGGCCGCGCCGGCCGCGCGCGCCAGCACCGCGCACGCCGTGTCCGGCGCCGCCTGCACCGTCTCCCCCAGCAGCGTCGCGGTCCGCTGTGCGACGCGCAGTACGGTGCGGCCGACCATCCGGGCGAGCCCGTCGCGCTGCCCGCGCAAGGTGTCGTACACCGGCGAGCCCGGCAACTGGCCCTGGGTTTCCATGCAGGCGAGCACCTTGTCGAAGCAGTCGACGGCCGTCGCGTGGTCCTCCGCCAGCACCGCCGCTTTCGCCTGTGCGACGAGCGCGGAGAGGACCTCGGAGCCGGCCGGGCCGTAGAGCTCCTCGGCCCGTACGGCTATCTGCCCGTACATCCGGCCGGCGCGCGAGTAGTCCCCGGCGGCTTCGACCGCGGCGGCCGTCGCGAAGAAGTCCCGCAGTCCCTCGGCGCCGCCCTCGTTGCCGAACGGCAGCACGCCCGCGACCTCGACGTAGCGCTGGCGGGCGATGCTGACCAGCTGGTGGGTGGGGCCGAAGTTCTGCTGGGCGGTCCCCAGCATCTGGGAGAACGCGCGCAGCGCGGCCGCGTTGTCGCCGCTCTTCTGCTGCCAGTAGCCCACCTCGCACAGCAGGGTGAGGGCGGTCTCGACGCGGTTCTCCCGCTCGGCGGCCCGGCGCATCGCCTCGTAACGGCGCACGGCCTCCTCCGGCCGGCCTGATCGGCCGTGCCAGTGGGCGAGTTGGTGCCGGGCCAGTTCGGTGTCCCGGTGGCGCGGTCCCTGGATCCGCTCCCGGTCGGCCAACAGGCGCACGAACAGCTGGACCGCGGCCTCGGGTTGACCCGCCTCACCGGTCCAGTGGGCGAGTTGGTGTCGCAGCGCCAAGGTCTGGGGGTTCTGCGGTCCCAGCACGTCCTCCGCCCGCGCGACGAGTTCCCCGTAGCGCTCGGCGGCCTTGCGCGCGTCACCCTGGCGGCCGGTCAGCTCAGCCGCCTCGCCGCCCTCGCGCAGCGCCGCGACGAGCGCGCTACGGCTCGACGGCGTTCCGCGCCCTCTGCCCAACCACCTCATCGAGTCTCCCCCAATGCCGGATCCGGACGTGCGCCGAGTAGCCAGTATGCGCTACCCAAACGATTGCGCCAATCGTTTGGGCAACATTGCCCATGGCGTTTCGCGAGTACCAACCGACGCTCGGATAAGTCGAGTTGCGCCGCGCCGGCAGACGAGGGGGCGGAGTTACACCGCGTCGCTCACCGCAGGCTCGGACCGATCGGGGTGCCGGTGGAGGTCCGCACCACGAGTTCGGGTGTGAGCGCCTCCGAGGTGACGGGCTCGCCCGCGATACGGCGCAGGAGCAGCCGTACGGCGCGGCGCCCCTGTTCGGCCATCGGGGAGTGGACGCTGGTGAGCGGGACGGGCAGTTCGGCGGCGAGAGGTGTGTCGTTGAACCCGGCCAGCGCGAGGTCCTCACCCAGCCGCAGGCCCAGGTCGCGGGCGGCGCCCATGACGCCGATCGCGGCCAGGTCGTTGACGGCGAAGATCGCGGTGGGCCGGTCGGGGAGGCTCAACAGCTCGACGGCGGCCCGGTGCCCACCTGCCGTGTCGAAGCGGCAGTGGCGCACCAGGTGGGGAGGCAGCGGCAGGCCCGCCGCGCGGTAGCGGTCGGTGAAGCCGGTGGTGCGGTCGGTGCCGGTGCTGGCGAAGGGTTCACCGGCGACGACGGCCACCCGGCGGTGGCCGAGGGCCAGGAAGTGCTCGGCCACGAGCCGGCCGCCCAGCGGGTCGTCGCAGGTGACTGCTGGAAGGCCGGTGTCCGTGCGGCGGTTGACCAGCACGAAGGGTGTGCCGTCCAGGGCGGGGTCGGCGAGCACGGCTCCGTCCAGGTGCGCGTCGCCGATGACGAGACCGTCCACCCGGCGCCCGAGGACCATGCCGATCCGCTCGCGCTGAGTGGCGGGATCGTCATGGGTGTTGGTGACGAAGGTCGAGAGTCCCCGAAGGGTCGCCTCCTCCTCCACGCCCTCGTAGATGGTGGCCACCACGATCTCGGACAACCGGGGGAACAGCACTCCGACCAGGTTGCTGCGCCGGGTGCGCAGGCTGGTGGCGTGCGGGTTGGGCCGGTAGCCGAGTTCGTCGGCCAGTTCCCGGATCCGCCGCGCCGTCTCGCCCGACGCGGCGCGGCCCTGCTCCCCGGACGGGCCGTTGAGGACCCGGGAGACCGTCGAGACGTGCAGCCCGAGCCGGTCCGCGATCCCGCGTAGTGTCACCGGACCGCTGTCGCCCGCCATAGCCGTCTCCCACGTCGCCGTCTCCGAACAGGTCCCATTCTCTCCAAGGGCGGCCCTCCGGGGGCTCGGCGGTCCGCGAGCCCGGCGGGCTCCATGACCGGCGGGCTCGGCGGGACGGTGTCGCGATCGGCGGTGTCGGCAGCGCCGTCGACGAGGCGGACACCGTCTCGGTCGTCGGCGACCTTGTCATCAGCGCACTCCTCGGCCGGGCGGCGGTCGCCGCCTGGAGACGCGCCCGCTGAGGCGCCGCGAGCAGCCGTCGGCGAGGTGCCGAACCGGCCCCGGGGTCAGCTGCCCGCCGGGACCACGGTGCCGAAGGAGGCGGCGGCGATCCGCTGGACGTAACGGATCTCGGTGCCGTCGAGGTTCCTGGGGTTGAGGGAGTAGACGATCTTCCGGGAGAGGTCTCGGGTGGCGAACGCGCCGCTGGTGTAGCCGGGGCGGGAGCCCGTCTTGCCCCAGACCACGACACCGTTGGAGGCCTGGACCCGCATCAGGCCCATGGTCATGCAGGCCCGGCCGGCGTCGGCCTCGGTGCGGCACTGACTGCTCTGGAAACTGGGGACGTCGGGGACCGTGAAGAGCTCGGCCTCCTGGGCCGGTGGCAGGAAGCGGCCGCGGAAGAGGGCGGTCATGAAACGGTCGAGGTCGCCGGGGGTGGAGATCATGCCGCCCTCGGCCCAGGGCCAGGGGCTCTGCTCGGTGACGTCCACCGGGTGCGTGGTGCCGTCGGTGGATTTGACCGTCAGATAGCCGTGGGAGTGCGGGCTCGGCAGCCGCGGGTCGTCGGCGTCGGGGACGTAGGTGTCGTGCAGGCCGAGCGGCCGGGTTATCCGGGAGCGGACCTCGTCGGCGAAGGTGTGCCCGGTGATCTTCTCGATCAGCACCCCTGCGACGTAGTAGTTCTCCCCGTTGTACTGCTGTGCGGTGCCCGGCGTGAACTCCATCGGCTGTCCCGCCATCAGGTCGATCACCCGCTGCGGGGTGAAGCTCTTCAGCCGGTTGGCGGCGAACCACTCGGGGCTGCCGTCGCCGAAGTCCGGGGTGTCGGCGCCGCGCGGCAGGCCACTGGTGTGGTTGAGCAACTGGCCGACCGTGACGGGAGGCAGGCCCGCGGGCAGGACGCCCGGCAGGTACCGCTGGACGGGCGCGTCCAGGTCGATCCGGTGCTCGGCGGCGAGCTGGAGAACGATCGTGGCGGTGAAGACCTTCGAGATACTGCCGATGCGGATGTGCGCGTCGGGCGGCACGCCGCGGCCGGTCTCCAGGTCGCCCACACCCGAGGTGCCCGACCAGTGGCCCGCACGACCGGTGATCCGTAGCAGCGCCCCGGTGACGTCCGCGTTCGGCAGGCCGCCGACGGCCGCCTGCAACGCGACCGGGTCAAGGCCGGGCAGCGGTGCTGTGGCGGAGGCGAGGGCTGTCTCCGACGGGGTGGCGGAGGCGGGCCGGGCCACCCCCGTGGCCAGAGTGGCCAGTAGGCCGCAGCAGGCTGCCAGGGTGGCCCAACGGGTCCGGCGGGCAGAGTTGTTCACGATGAGAGGCTCCGTACTCGTGAGGGTCGGGCCGGTGGTCGAGCGGCCCGGCCATCAGTCTCGTCCGCGCCGGCGGACCGCCTCATCAGGGAACGCCCCTGAGCAGACCCTGATCGACCCCCGACACCTGCTTGCGGGTCAGCTCGTCCAGCCCGGCTCCAGGGTGTCGAGGAGGGCACGGAAGGCCGCCTCCGCCCGGTCCCAGTGGCCGTCCGCGAGAGGGGCGAGCAGGAGACCCAGGGAGGCGTCCGTGAGGAGGGTGGCCTGGGTTCGCGAGCGGTGCTCCGACAGGCCCAGCTCGCGCAGGATCGACGTGATCATGTCGGTCCACTCGGTGACGATGTCATGCATGACGGGGCCGTAGCGGTCCGGGTGGAGCACGCTGGCGCTCATCACCTCCAGGTAGAGGGGGAGCGCGGCGCGCACCTCGGGGTCGCTGAAGCTGCGCCACATCTCCTCCAGGAAACGGCGCAGGCCCTGGACGTCCGAGGGGGTGCCGACGGTGTCCAGCAGGGTCCGGGCGCGCAGGAGGGGGCGACGATCGTAGACCGAGATCGCCTCGGTGATCATGCGTTCCTTGGTGCCGAAGTAGTACAGCAGCATGCGGTCGCTGGTCCCCAGCGCCTGGGCGAGCGGGCGCAGCGAGAGGTCCGCCAGGCCGTTGCGCAGGACGTATGCGCGGATGCCGGCGAGCAGGGCCTGCCGTTTGGCCGGGTCGGGCGGTCGGGGCATGTGGGGCTCCTGATGCGTGAGGTGCGCGAGGTGCATGAGGTGCGTGAGCGGTGGGCTGGCCAGGGCGACCGATGGGTAACTTTTGGGGAGGTATTTACCGTAGCAGCCATTACGTCTATATTTGGATGTAGCGGCCGCTACACGCACGAACCACGCCGCCCTGTCAGCTCCACCAAGGATTGATTCGCCATGACCGTCCAAGCCCTCGACTCCGCCGCCCCCGGGGAGGTCCGGCTCGTCCACGGCGCCGCTCCTTCCTGGTTCGCCAGGCAGTGGGCCCTGTGGTCGCGCATGCTCGCACCCCTGCGGCCGTTCGACGCCCCCCGGGGCCGGGCCACCGCGTGGGACGCCTCCTGGCCCCTGGCACGGGAGCTCACCTCGGTGCGCCGGGCCCGGCGGCTGGTGACGGCCCAGTTGAGCGAGTGGGAGGTGGGCGACTTCGCGGACGCCGCGGAGCTTCTCGTCAGCGAGCTGGTCACCAATGCCCTGCGTCACACGCGGGGGCCGCTGAGGCTCAACCTCCAGCTCTGCCGGGGCCGGCTGCTGTGCGAGGTCGAGGACACCGAGTCGGCCGGCCCGGTACTCGGCGCCGCCGAACCCGACGACGAGGGCGGCCGGGGCACGGAACTCGTCGACCTTCTCGCGGACGCCTGGGGCAGCACGCGGACGGCCACCGGCAAGACCGTCTGGTTCGAGCTGGGGCCCGTGGACCGGTTCCCGGCGGCTCCGGCGGCCGCGTGACCGGAGCCGGTGGGTGCGGGCCCGTGAGCGAGGACAACGGAGCAGGGCGTCAGGACGCCGCGAGGAGGAACAGGGCCGCCGCCGTGTCGGCCAGGGCGAAGGTGCCGTAGAAGAGCCTCATGGTGCGGGAGAGGGCGACCACGCGCCAGGGGACGGGCTGCGCGTAGCGTTCGACGTCCATGCTGAACACGGGGACCTGGCTGGACTCCGGTGCCAGGGAACGGTCGTACAGGGAGCGGAACAGCCGCTCCTGTTCCAGGTAGTAGGTGTCCAGCAGCCAGAAACCCGAGGTCATCACGAGGGCGATCACCGCCACGGCCCATCCGGCGCCCCCCGCCGCGACGGTGACCAGCCCTCCGCTGACGGCCATGGCCCAGCCCTTGACGAGAAACGAGTTCGTGCCGAAGCGGCTGATGGTGACCTGGAGCAGTTCCAGGTGCTTCACCCTGGTCTCGTCCAGGACCCCCGACCCGGTGTTCATCCGCTTTCCCCCTTGTCGTCCGCTACGCCTTGGTCGCCCTTGCCGGTTTCACCGTCGGCGCCTTCGGCTTCCCGCGGCCCCTGCCACTGTCGGTCGAGTGCCGCGAGGGCGTCGTCCAGACGGCCGGAGAGGCCGTCCGGATGATGACGCCGGAGCAGCTCCCGTGCCTCGGCGAGCAGGTCCAGCCTGATCTGCGGGCCGGGCTCGAAGCGTGCCGGCATGAGCACACCCTGGGGAGCGCACGGGATCACTGAGATCCCTTCCGTGGGCCATTCGGCCGCTCGCAGCGGGAAGTCGAACATGCCGGCCATACCCGTGCGGGCCCGTTCCTCCACCAGTCCGGACGCCGCGTCCTCCACCTGCCTGCGGGCGTCCTGCTCCGCCCCGTCGAGCGCGGCCTTGAGCGCGAACCAGGCCGTGACATGTGCCACCAGCGCGTCGCGTGCCGCGCCGTCCAGTTCGTCGGCGGCCTTCATGCGCTTGCGCAGCGCCTTCTGCGCGGTCGCGGCGTGCACCCGCCGTTCCTTCTCGGCGTCCCGCTCCCGTTTGCGCTCGGCCTCGCGCGCCTTCCTGGTGAACCTCGCCGCCTCGGCGTCGGCCGCCGCCTCGGGATCGTGCGAGAGCAGCTTCGTGGCCACTGCCGCGATACCGAGCAGCAGCAGGAGCACCACGACGACCGGCTGGAAGAGCGCCAGATAGCTGTCGCCCGAATCCTCGGTGGCGATCAGCACCCGCACCACACCGCAGGTGACGATGAGGCCGAGGACGGCGAGGACGAACAGCCAGGGGACCACCAGCGGACGCCACCAGTACCGGCTGCCGTGGCCGGCCACGGCAGCGGCCTCACGGCCCTCGCGTACGAGCGCCATGCGCTCGGCGAGGAACGTCCCGGCCGCCAGGAGGCAGACCGAGATGGCGAGGCCGGGCAGGTAGGCGAGCCAGTACTGCACCGAGCCCTGGTCGACATCCAGTATCTGCTGGACCACCGAACCCATGAAAGCCGCGTCGAAGAGCGCACCGGCGGCGGTCACCGGCCAGACCAGCCGACGCCACATCCCGGCCACTCGGGGCCGCCGGGACACCTCCTGGCTCCGCTCTTCCACCACCCCGGCCGCAACACCGCGCACGACGGCCACGGGCGGTGCCGGCAGGGCCGGCAGGGCCGGCAACACTCCCCCGGTGTGCCTGAACCGGTCGACGGCGGCGATGGCGCCCGCCACGCGCTGTGCGGACCTGACGACGGCCGCGCAGGCGGTACCGAGTCCTGAACGGTCGTCGGTCAGCACGGAGTTGCCGGCGCTGAACGCCCGCATCAGCACGGCCCGTTCGCGGCTGTCCGTACGGTCGACCAGGCGGACCGACGGCGCGTCCCGCGGGTCGGGCTCCCATCCGTTCGGGCAGTTCTTGGCCGCGCCCAGCACCACACCGCCTCGTGCCGTGTGGCCGTTCTCGCTGTTCATCTGTCCCCTCCCTTCATCGGACGACCGCGATGTCGACGCGGCGCTCGCACTGGAGTTCCTGTTCCGTCCCCAGGCCGTCCGCCGCTCCGGGACAGCCGTCCGGGACGCCCTTGCCCACGGCGGTCACGCCCCGCACGCCGAGCCGTTCGAGTTCGTTCTTCACGGCGTCCGCGCGGGCCTGGGACAGCGTCCGGTTGTTGCCCGAGCCGCCGCGCGGATCGACGTAGCCGAGAACGCGGACGCGTACCCCTGCCAGGTCCCGGACCTGGACGGCGATCCTGGCCAGCTGAGGAAGCGCGGCGGCCCGCAGGACCGCGGAGTTCGGGTCGAACAGCGCCCTGGCCCCGGCCTGCTTCCAGGTACGCTCCGGGAACTCGACGGCCGGGTCGCCGGGGCGCCGCGGCGCGGCCCTGCCGCTGAGCGTCCGGGGCGCCGCGACCTCGCTCACCGCGCAGTCGGCGGGGTCGGCCGGCTTCGGGTGGGCGGCCGCGCAGAGCCGCCGCCACAGGCCGTCGAGCCACGCCTCCTGCGCGGGTGAGGCCTGCGGCTCCTGGTCCGCGGTCTGCCCCAGACCCACGAACACCGTTTCCACGGAGGCCAGTGTCCTGGTCGTCACCTCCTTGTCGGCCGAGCAGCGCTGCACGATCGCGTCGGTCTCCAGGCCCCCGTCGAAACCGGCGTCGCGCAGGTCGGCACACCCGGTCGTGGGCAGACCGTCGGTGAGGACGACCAGCCTGCGGGTCCCCCTGCTGCCCGCGAGGACGGTGCTCGCCTCCCGTACGGCTCCCAGCACGTCGCTACCGCCGCGGGCGGGCACCGTGGACTGGGCCTCGGCCACCGCCCGCGCGACGCAGCCCGGTACGGAACCGGCCTGTCTGCTCCGGGTGATCTCATTGCGGGAGGTGGGTTTCGCCGCCCAGTCGGCCGCCGTCCACCGGACGTCGCGCGCGGCGCCGCCGAAGGTGGCGACCGACACGGTCCCCACCCCGTGCAGCCAGCCGGGGATCCTCGCCTTGACGGCGGCGGACTGGTCGACGCCGCCGGAGTCCGGGGTCGAGCCGCGCACCGACGACGAGACGTCGACGAGGATCACCGTGTGTCCCGGCCGGTTGGAGGACGCACCGTCCGCGGCCTTCCGCATCCAGCCGCATTCGGCGGCCTCGTGGCCCGTACCCGACGTGCAGCCGGAGAGCAGCCCGGCCACCAGCACCGGCAGAAGAAGAACGGGTGTGACGGTTCTGCCCGGGCGGTCCCGGCGTGGCGCCTGGGCGAACCGCGCGACGCGGCCGGAGCGGGCCTGCTGCCGTGTCCTCACCGCTCACCGTCCGGCCGGTTGTCTCCCAGCATCCAGGAGAAGGGGGTGAGTCCCATCTGCTGGGAGAAGCTGTTCAGGGCCTTGTCGTAGGCGTTGGCGAACTCGAAGAGCCCGATCTCCTCGTGGTTCTTGGTGGCCTGGTTGAGCACGTTGGCCAGGGCGACGGCGCCGGTGCGCCGCACGGTGCGCAGGGCGTCGGTCGCGGCCGCGAAGTCGCTGTCGGTGAGAGCCGCCGCGAAGGGGAGCAGGAACTGCCGCTGCACCGGGGTGAGCACACCCGAGTGCTCGAGGCCCGCGATCACCTGGAGCCACAGCTCGGTGAGCTGCCTGGTGTGCTCCGCCCGCAGCAGTCCGACGCTCAGGTCCTCCTTCATCGCCTGGGCGTCCAGCCGGGTGGGCCGCATCCGGTCGCGCAGGGCCGGATCGATACGGATCCGGACCGTTGGACGGCACTTGACGAGTCCGTCCTCGTCCTCGTAGCACCAGCCCTCGGACAGCTCGGAGTTGATCAGTTCCTCGGCCTTGGCCGCATCCACCGGGTCACAGGTGCGCGAAAGCGGCCAGGCCCTCTTGAGGAGTTCGTCGCGCGCTTCGGCCGACAGCGCGCCGGCCCGCCGGCGCAGCTGCTCGACAGACAACTCGCTGCTGTGCCAACGGAAGTGGGGCAGCACCTGGAACTCGAAGACGTCGCCCTCCGCCGCGAGCAGCAACGGCTCCGCGGCCGGTGCCAGTTCGGCGTACGCCTCGGGGCGGACCGGCTCCACGGAGAGCAGTGCGGGCGACTCCCATTCGGCGACGTGCTCCGAGGTCGCGCCGGTGGTCCGAGCGCGGCCGTGTTCGCCGCTGCCCCGCCACCAGTCACGCAGCCTGGCCCAGAACCCCTTCTTGCGGTTGTTCGACACAGACGTGTCCCTTCGTACGGTCGGTGGTGTCGGATCAGACGGCGGCGAGGACGCGACGGAGCGTCACGGAGTCCTCGTGGCGTGGCATCCAGACCCGGTCCAGGTGGAACCGGGCACGCCCTTTCAGCGGGCCGGTGAAGATGCGGGGAGCGAGAGACTCGTAGAGCGTGGCGAGGTCCTCGTTGCCCGCGCCGTCCGCGCCCGGCAACCAACGGGCCAGCAGGTTCCAGGCCCGCGTGGAGGTCTCCCCGGTGATCAGTGCACGGTTGAGGAGGGTGACGAGCAACTCGGCGTGTTTGTCGTTCGCCAGGGCGAGTTCGGCGAGGGCGGGCCGGCCCGGCCGGTCCGCGCTGACCGTGGAGCGGCCCAGGGCGAGCATCGTGCGGACGGCGTGCCGCGGCAGGTACTCGTCGCGTGCCGTCGCCCAGCGGTCGAGTTCCGCCATCACCTCCTCCACCTGGCCGGCCAGGAACAGCCAGGCGGTGGAGAAGGCGATCGAACTGAACGCGACCTGATCGGGCTTGCGGCCGAGCCTCCCCAGTTCGGTGAGGGTGGCGGGTACGTCCCGCAGGCCTATCGACGTTCCGTAGGCGCGGGCCGCGCTGTCCTGCAACGCGGTCCCGGGGCTGCGGGCCCAGTCCTGCACACGGGAGGCGACGCGATCCGCCGCACCGCCCTCCTCCGCGGCCATCTCCAGTGCCAGAGCGGCGCACACTCGGCGCACCCCGGAGTCGGACCTGGCCCATCGGCCGACACGGCGCTGGTAGACGAAGTCGAAGTCGTGGCCCATGAGGAGGCCGACCAGCTGGGCGACCCTGACCCGGACCCGCTCCCGGCCGGGACCCCGTCCGCCGACCAGCAGGTCGAGCCAGTCCAGCAGGGGTACGCGCAGTCGGCTGTAGGCGTCCCAGGTGCTCTCCAGCATGGTGTGCAGCAGTTGGTCGTGCACCAGCAGCGCCTGCCGGAAGGCGTTGCGGGCATCGGCCGCAGCGGCCTCGGAGGCCCTCATCTCCTGTGGCACGAGCCGGTTGATGTTCTGCTCGGCCATGTGGTGGACCAGGTCCTCCTCCGCGATGCCGAAGTGGGGCAGCATGATCCGGCTGAGCAGGTCGCCCGCCTCGACGATGTCGGACAGCGGGTGTCCGTTGAAGAGCGCGTAGGTGATGCGGAAGGCCTGGTGCTGGGGGGCCGGTACGCCGTTCCCGCCCCGCCCGGCGTCCAGCCCGAGCATCTCCCTGGCCAACAGGCGCAGCCAGTCGCGCCACCGGCCGATGACGTCGCCGAGGTCCTGGTCCGGGGCGTGGATGTTCTCGGCGAGGACGCGGGCCAGCTGGACGACCCCGGTCACCGAGCGGGCCAGGCCCAGGGTGCTCCGCAACTGCTCGTCGCCGGTCACCCGGTCGAGGAACCGTGCCGTGCTGTCCTCGTCGCACCGCTGTCCGCCGTCCTCCTCGTCGCGCCGGCAGTGCAGCCGGTGGCGGGTGACCAGGACCTTGAGGTGGGCTTCGAGCACCAGCAGGGAGTCGGGTCCGGAGTGTGCGAAGACGGGGACGTCGCCGGCCGCGCCGGGGAAGCTGGATTGCGGCCCGGTGACGACCAGGTACGCGTGCGCCCGCTCCATCACCTGGGCCAGGCGCTCCAGCATCGTCGCGGTGACCGGCCAGGCACCCGTCTCCACCAGGTACCCGTGCCCCTCCTCCAGGACGTCGTCCGCCTGTTCACAGATGCCCAGGACGACGTCGGCGTCCTCGCGGTAGAGGGCGCTGACCGCGTACCTGGGCCGGCTCCACCGGGTGAGGACGGCTGTCGCGGTGGCCCGCCGCCCGGTGCCCTCCTCCCCGCACAACCCGATGACGCGGTGCTGTTCGAGGCTGCTCTCCATCTCGGCCTGTCCGGCGACCGCGACATAGGTCGCCGTGACGACGTCCTCGCGGAAGGGGACCGCCTGGACGAGGGTCTTCCGCGGAGCGCCGTCCCCGCTGTAGTTGCTCTCGATGTAGACGGCGGTCGAGCCCACGCCGATCGCACCTCGGTGGGCCTTGATGAGGCTGTGCCGTGCGCGGACGGCGCTGGACTCCTCGAAGGAGGCCTGCTGTTCGGACACGGACCTGCCGTCGGCCTCGGCCGCGGGGTCCTTCGCCTCGGGCCGTCTGCCGGCCGACTCGGTCCCTGCCCCGCCGACCGTCGGATCGCCGGCCGGCGGGGCGTCCCCGTCGCGCACGCCCTCCCCTCCTTCGGGCGCGCGGTCCGGCGCGGCGCCGGTCGGGGCCTCGGTGGCCGACTCCGGGGGCAGCGGAGAGTCCGGCACGTGAGTCTCCGCTGGCTGGTCGCTCATGCCGGCCGCCTTCCCTTCTCGTTCCCGTCCCGCAGTTCCGCGTGCTCGTTGTAGACGGGGTCGTAGCCGACCGCGCTGCGGGTGATCTTCGCCTTGGCGAAGGCTCCGCCGGTCTCGCGGCTCCGCCCGGCCCCGCGCTCCTTGTCGCGCTTCTTCGCAGGCTTCTTGGCCGGCTTCTTCTCGGGCTCCTTCGCCGGCACGTACTCCTGGATCACGTCGATGAGGGTGCGGAGGTCATGGTGTGCGTAGCCCTCGCGCAGGGGCTGGACCTGCCGGTCGGCGAGCCCGACGAGGGCCGACGGGAGTTTCTTCGCCTTGGGGAGCGCCGAGTCGAGCAGTACCGGAATGACGACCTTGTTCAGCGCGAGGGCGGTCGCGATCTCGTCGTGGACGTAGTCATGCGGTACGTCGAGCCTGCGCATGCCGGTTTCCTCGTCGCGGATGTCGAGCCAGTGAGGGCCGATCAGGGAGAGGAAAACGATGCACGACTCGAGTTCCCGACGGAGATGGTCGGGGAAATCCGTTCCCGGCCGCATGGACCGGCGGTCCCTGAACACGTCTTCCTCGCCGAAGACTTCCACGAGCCGTTCGTCCACGAGTTCAGGGGCTCGCCCGCCGTCACCCGTCCTGTAGTTGATGAAGATTTTCGCCATCGGGTGACTCCTCACTAGTGGAACGCAGAGCACTTCCGCCTGCCGACGGCAGAGCGGACAACACGCCTGTTTCTGGCGAGATTTTCAGCCTGGGAAGGGCGGGTCAATGCGTTTCCCCGGCCCATTGCCCGGGGAAACGGAACACTCGTCCGGGCATCATGAAGAAGCGGGACAGCAGGCGGCAGCGCGTTTCCCCGTACGACCACCGCCGGGAACGGTGAGTCACCGTTCCGTTTCGAGAGGTATTGAAGAAGGGGGGAACCGGCCAGGGCTCTTCCGTCCAGGGAAGTGGTACGGCGCGGCCGTCAGCGGTCCGCGACGTGCAGGGCCTCGGCGATACGACCGGCGGCGAGCCGGGCGTCGGGATCGCGCGGCCAGCGGTTGAGGCGGCGCCCCAGCCGCTGGAGGTCGGCGCGGA
The DNA here is from genome assembly GCF_040703965.1 of Streptomyces sp. NPDC006655. Taxonomy (NCBI): domain Bacteria; kingdom Bacillati; phylum Actinomycetota; class Actinomycetes; order Kitasatosporales; family Streptomycetaceae; genus Streptomyces; species Streptomyces sp. NPDC006655. The sequence continues at coordinate 17,249 of NZ_JBEYJU010000022.1, forward strand.
TGGTGGCGGAGTCGACCACCGACACCGAGGACGTCACCGCCTCGACCACGGCACAGGCGGGTTTCAGTTCGCCGGCCTCGGCGAGGGCCAGCGCGAGCCGGGCCGCATACCGGGCCCTCGCCCTGCGGGCCCGGGTCGGGACGGCGTCGAGACTGCCCTCGAGACGGCCCACCGCCTCGGCCGTACGCCCGAGGTCGTGCAGGCACCAACCGGCGACGAAGTCGGCGAGCCCGGCGAGGTGCATGCTGCCGATCACCGGTTCGGTGCCCGCCGACGGGTCGGCCTCGGCGCCTCGGGTCGCCCGGGTCATGAGGGCGGCGGCGCGGTCCAGGGCCCGGAAGCACGCGGCGTCCTCACCCAGCAGGGCGTGCCCCTGTGCCCTGCGCTGTGCGGCGAGGCCCCGTATGCGGCTGCTGTGCGACCGCTCCTCGGCGATGCGCGCGTACTCCACGGTGGCCCGTCCGTCCATCCGGTACAACGCGACATCGGCCCGCCGCACCAGGGTGTAGGCGGCGAACTCGGTGTCACCGCCCGCGTCGGCCAGGGCCACGGCACGGTCGGTCCACCACAGGGCGGCCTTCTCGTCACCGGCCTCCTGCGTCATCCACCCGGTGTACTCGGCATACCGGGCGGCCAGCCGCAGGGCCGCCTCCCGGTCGGCTCCGTGGGAGGCACCGGCGGCGAGGCCGCGCAACGCGTTCATCGATGTGACGAGGATCTGGGTGACGACCACGGGGCCGAAGGACTGGCCCAGGTTGCGGCACTCGGCGAACAGAGACGAGAAGTGTGTCAGCGCCTCCCGGCACTCGACATCGAACACCGAGGAGGACGCCAGCCGCCAGGACATGACCCCGGGCGTCACCGAGGAGTCGGCGAGCGCCTTCTCGTCGTAGGCGACGAAGTCGTTCCCGTGGTCGACCGACAGCCGGAGCACCCAGGGCATCGACCACTCGGTCGGCGCTTCGGGGGCGTCGAGTCCCGGGCGGTCCCGCGCCGGAAGCAAGGCGGTCAGTTCACCGTCCGCCTTCAGGGCCCGGTCGCACGCACGAGCGAAATCCGGACTGGGATTCTTGTATCCCCGTTCGACCTTACTCAAATGCGCTTTCGAATAACTGATCAGCCGAGCGAGATCATCGAGTGACCGACCGGATGCGACGCGACGCTTCCGTAACTCGGCGCCAAAAGAATTCGCCTGCACCATGCCCCCCTTCGGGAGCGGAAGTTCAAGCCAGACTCCCGCACCCCCGCAGTAATACTCACGTTTTATCCAATGACCGATGGCTGAAACACAGGGGGCCCGGCGGAATCATGGCGTTCCGGCTCGGTCGACCAGGGCAGTGCGATTCCGTCCCGATGACGACGGGGCAGGAGGTGCAGATGCAGATGGAACACCGACTGTGTGGCGAGTGCGCCCCGTGAGGTGATGATGTTGCACGCACCGAATTCGGCCGCCAGTTCGGCAGCACGGCGCATGGTGGCCGCGGAGACGGCCGGATCCACCCCGACGTCGGCGACATGCGCCTTGGGAATGACCAGCGTGTGACCCTCGGTGACCGCGGACAGCGGCACGAAGGCCAGGGAGTCCGGCCACTGCCGGACGACTCGGGCCGGGGCACGGCCGGCCACGATGGCGCAGAACGGGCAGCCCTCGGGCGCAGCCGCCCCGGTCTCCAGGAATCTGTCGCCGGGGACGTCTTTCGCTTCTGTCGTCACGTTCCGCTTCCTCGGCTTCCGCGTCGTACCTGGAGCCCGGCTGGTCTCCGGCCACGCCGCAAGACATACCCGGGGCACACCCGGCCGAACAGAGGACCGTGCCGCGCCCGCGGAAGTGGGGGAGGCCCGGGACGCACCGGGCATTGGGCAGGGGCGTCGCTGGGTCTATCGTCGGAATCACGAGGCCAGGGCGAGGAGGACGGTCGGTGATGCCGCAGGATGAGGCCGTGATCGGCTGCATGGGGAAAGTACTCATAGGAACGCGTGGTTCCGGTGGCCCCGGTGAAGTCCTGGTCCGGGTCAGGGGCGGTTCGGAGACGTTCCTCGCCTGGTCGGAGGAGCCCCTGCCGGTGGGTGCGACCGTGCTCGTGATCGAATCACGGGGATGCCGAGAGGTCGGCGTCATCGAGTGGGTGGATCCATTGGACGCGCTCGGCGGGGACACCGCCGAGGCAGGCTGAGGAGTAACAGGAATGTTCGGATACCGCGTTCCCGCTCCCGACGAGGCGATGTTGATCTCGGGGGGCAGGCGGGGACTGGGGGGCGCGCCGTTCCGAGTGGTCACGGGGCACGGGAAGTTCGTGCTGCCGGTCTTCAGGAAGGTCCGCTTCCTGACCCTGTCCATGTGCGAGTCCGAGGTCACCGAGACCTGTGTGACCAGGCAGGGCATCGCGCTGCACGTCCGCGCGGTCATCGCCTTCAAGGTCGGCAACGACCACGAGAGCATCATCAACGCCGGCCAGCGCTTCCTGTCCGACCAGGAGCAGATGTCGGTGCTGACCGGCCGCATCTTCGCCGGCCATCTGCGGGCCATCATCGGCTCGATGACCGTCGAGGAGATCGTCACCGAGCGGCAGAAGCTCGCCGCGGAGGTGCTGGACACCTCGAAGACGGAGATGGCGAAGATCGGTCTGATCGTCGACTCCCTGCAGATCCAGTCCATCGACGACGGCGACACCGGCTACATCGACGCCATGTCGGCGCCGCACAAGGCCGCCATCCAACGGCAGGCGCAGATCGCCCAGGCGCAGGCCACCCAGGCCGCGGTCGAGGCGGAGCAGGCGGCGGCCCGCAAGCAGGCCGAGTACGCCCGTCAGACCGCCATCGTCAAGGCCGAGTACTCGGCCGAGGTGGACCGCGCCCAGGCGCAGGCCGGGCAGGCCGGGCCGCTGGCACAGGCGCACGCCCAGCAGGAGGTGCTCGCCGCCCAGACCGAGCTGGCCCAGCGCCAGGCCAAGCTGCGCCAGCAGCAGCTGGTCGCCGAGGTGGTGAAGCCCGCCGAGGCCGAGGCCGAGCGGGTGCGGATCCTCGCGGCGGCCGAGGCGCAGCGGATGAAGATCCAGGCGGAGGCCGCGGCGTCGTACGACCGGGTCGCCCTCGACCGGATGCTGATCGACCAGCTCCCGCAGATCGTCAAGGAGGCCGCGGGCGGTCTCGCCGGCGCCAACGTCAACGTCCTCAACGGCGCGGACGGGCTCGGCGAGATCGCCGCCGGCCTCGTCTCCCAGGGCCTGACGATCCTCGACTCGGTGCGGCAGAACCTGGGCGGCCAGGACTCCGACGGCCACCGTTCCGAGGACGGCAAGGGCAGCGGCGTGCTGCAACTGCCCGGCGGCAAGGGGAAGAAGTCGGACGACGGCCCGGTGGACGTCGACTAGAGGAGCGGGTACCGCCCGGCGCGGGGCCCGGCGGTCGCTGTCAGAGGAGCGGGCGCCGCCCGGCGCGGGGCCCGGCCGTCGCTGTCAGAGGAGCGGGCGCCGCCCGGCGCAGGGGCCCGACCGTCGCTGTCAGAGGAGCGGGCGCCGCCCGGCGCAGGGGCCCGACCGTCGCTGTCAGAGGAGCGGGCGCCGCCCGGCGCAGGGGCCCGGCCGTCGCTGTCAGAGGAGCGCGCCGCGGGTCGCGGGGCCCGTCGCTGTCAGCGGTGGCGGACCGGACCCGTGGCCGGGTACTCCGAGGCGAGCAGGCCGTAGAGGAGGTCGTCGGTCCACTCCCCCTTCATCCAGGTGCTCTGGAGAAGGTGGCCCTCACGGCGGAAGCCGACGCGCTCCAGGAGGCTCGCCGAGCGGACGTTGCGTGCGTCGCAGGCGGCCGAGACACGGTGCAGTCCCTCCTCCAGGAGCAGGAACTCCACCACCCGGGTCACCGCCTCGGTGGCGTACCCGCGCCCCTGGAACGCCGGGTCGAACGTGAAGCCCAGTTCGGCCTGGCGCCCGTCCTCGTCGCGGCGCACCCCGACGTCGCCGATCAGCCCGGGTGCGTCCCGCAGTTGGACGGCGTACTGGAACCAGCCCGGGGCCCGGGGGTCTCCCGCCGAGAACCGGGCCGCGAGCCGTTCGGCCTCCGCCAACGGCACCGGCGCGGCCCAGGACTGGTACCGGCTCACGTCCGGGTCCGACCGGTACGCCGCCAGCGCCGGCGCGTCCTGCGGCCCGAACCTCCGCAACAGCAGCCTCGTCGTCTCCATCAAGCCGGTCACGTCCCTCAGGTCCCTTCGGTGGTCGTCGTCGACAGCAAGGCTCGCAGGGGGGCCGAGGTGTGGGGGCCCGGGCGCCAGATGAGGGCCTTGGCGTAAGGGACGCGGGGGGACAGGGGGACCGTCGTGACCCGGGGGTCGGCGGCGCCGCGGGCCGCTGCCGCCGCCAGCGCGACGCCCACGCCCGCCGCGACCAGTTCGATCTGCAGGGCCACGTGGTTGGTGGCGTAGGCCGGCTGAAAGGGCACGCCCGCCGAGTCGAACGCGGCGCGCAGGTGGGGGCGCAGGCCGCTGTCGGGGCCGTAGGTGATCAGAGGGGTGTCGGCGAGCTCGGCCGGGGTCAGCTCCGGGCGCCCCGCCTCGGGTCCGTCGGAGGGCACCACCACGACGATGTCGTCCCGGACCAGGACCCGGTGGTCGAAGTCCGGGTCCAGGCCCCCCGGCGGTACGGCGACGAAGGCCGCGTCCAGCGAGCCCTGCCGGACCTGCGGGACCAGACTGGCGCTGGTGCCGTCGACGAGGCGGACGTTCACGCCGGGGTACTACTGGCGGTGGAACGCGCCGAGCCGGGCGGGCAGGCTGCTGTGTTCGACACCGTCGGCGGCTCCCAGCGAGAGGTTTCCGGTGAGCAGCCCGGAGCGGGCCGCGAACTCGGCCTTCGCCGCGGCCACCGCACCCGTGACCACGCGGGCGTGCGGCAGCAGCGCGGCGCCCGCCGTGGAGAGCCGGACCGTGCGGGAGTCACGCTCGAACAGCGCCTCCCCCAGCTCCCGCTCCAGCTCGCGGATCTGCCGGCTGATCGCCGGCTGGGCGACATGACAGCGCGCCGCGGCCCGCGTGAACGACTTCTCCTCGGCCACCGCGAGGAAGTACTGCAGGGTGCGGACCTCCATGAGCCACCTCCATGAACACAGTCTACGCCGCGCTGAACTGCCTCTATTCCGATTCCTTATCGATGGTGGAACACCTAGGTCTTTGTGCTATCGGGCGTTCCGGAGCACGCTGGAGGAACAGAACCGGGTGCCGCGTCCGAAGGAGTTCACCATGCCTCTGGTCCGTATCGACCTGGTCAAGGGCCGCGACGACGACCAGGTCCGCGCCGTCGCCGACGCCGTCCACGCCGCCGTCGTCGACGTGCTCGGCATTCCCGCACGGGACCGCTTCCAGATCGTCACCGAACACGAGGCGGGACGGGTCGTCGCGCTCGACGCGGGACTGGGCTTCGAACGCGGTGCCGGGGTCGTCATGATCCAGATCTTCACCCAGGCCGGCCGCTCGACCGAGGTGAAGCAGCAGCTGTACGCCGCGATCGCCGCGGCGCTGGCGGAGGTCGGGGTCGCCAAGGAGGACGTGTTCATCGGCTACGTCGAGAACACCGCGGCCGACTGGTCCTTCGGTTTCGGCCGCGCCCAGTACGTCGAGGGCGAACTGGACGTCCCCGGCGCGGCGGCCTGAGGGCACGAGCCGCTTTCTTTGCACACTCCTGACGCCGGGGGCCGCATCCGGGCGGGCTCGGCCGGTGTCGTTCTTCTTGGCCGGATTTTTGTCCGGGTCACGTCGAGAACGGAGTGTGCCCATGGACGGCGCCGTTGTAGGGGTCGTACTGGTGGTCGCGGCGGTACTGCTGGTGCTGCGCAGTGGGATGCGCGTGGTCAACCAGGTCGAGCGCGGGGTCGTGTTCCGGTGGGGCAAGGCGCTGCCTGGGTACCGGCAGCCCGGCGTCACCTTCCTCATTCCCTTCGCCGACCGGATGCGCAAGATGAACGTCCAGGTCGTCACCATGCCGGTGCCCACCCAGGAGGGCATCACCAAGGACAACGTGTCGGTGAAGGTGGACGCCGTCGTCTACTTCCGGGTGACCGACCCGGTGCGCGCGGCCATCGAGGTGCAGGACTACGTCTTCGCCGTCGGCCAGGTCGCCCAGTCCTCGCTGCGTTCCATCATCGGCAAGAGCGACCTGGACGACCTGCTGACCGACCGGGAACGGCTGCACGAGGGGCTGGCCCTGATGATCGACAGCCCGGCCGCGGCGTGGGGCGTCCACATCGACCGCGTCGAGATCAAGGACGTGCAGCTGCCGGAGTCGCTGAAGCGGTCCATGTCCCGGCAGGCCGAGGCGGAGCGGGAGCGGCGGGCCCGGGTCATCACGGCGGACGGTGAGTTCCAGGCCGCGCAGCAGCTCGCCAACGCCTCCCGGATCATGGCCGACACCCCTGAGGCGATGCAGCTGCGGCTGCTGCAGACCGTCGTCGAGGTCGCCGCCGAGAAGAACTCCACGCTGGTGATGCCCTTCCCGGTCGAGTTGCTGCGCTACTTCGACCGGGCGACGAAGCGGCTCGACCAGGAGGTCGAGAAGAACGACCGGGAGGCGGCCGCGCCGGACGAGACGGACGGACGGCACGCGGCAGGCGGGCGGCACGCCGCGGACGGGCGGGCCGCGCTCAAGGCGGGGATCGAGCAGATCGCCGCCGTCGCCGACAAGTTCGCCCCGGCCACGGAGGTCGCGGCCGCGGGAACCCCGGCCGCGATCACGGCCGCGGAGACCACGGCTGTGAAGGCCACCGTCACGGACACCACCGCCACGGGCACCGCAACCGCGGACACCACCGCCACGGACACCACAGCCGCGGAGATCACGGCCGCGGAGATCACGGCCGAGAGGGGGCCGGCACCGGGGCAGTCCGGTGCTGCCGAGCGGCCGTAGCCAGCAGCAGCGTCACGGCGAGCGACGCGCCCGCCATCAGTGTCATGGCGTCGGCGGGCGAGGTGAGTTGAGCCACCGAGCCCGCCAGCGCGGCGGCCACGCCCTGCATGGTCAGCATGCCGGCCGAGTGCAACCCGAGGGCGTGGCCGCTGAGTTCGTCCGGTGTCAGTTTCATCAGCCGCTCCTGCTGGACCAGGCTCGCGCCGAATCCGACGGAGGCGACGGCGGCGCAGCCCGCGGCGAGCGCCGGCGCCGGGTGCAGGAAGAAGACCAGGTAGGGCGTGGCCAGGAGCAGCAGGAGCGGGGTCGCGAGACGGGTGCGGACGGCGGGCGGGAGCAGCCGGCCGACGCTCAGGTCACCGGCCAGCATGCCGAGGGCCGCGCAGGCGAAGAGGGTGCCGGCCGACTTCGGGGCGTACGACACGTACAGCGACTCGCAGCCGACCACCAGGCCGTTGGGCAGCCACAGGCCCAGATAGGTGAGCCGGCGTGGACGGGACGACCACAGCGTGGCGTTGGTGCGCCAGGTCGCCGCGACGGAGGGACGGCCCGCGGCACGGGGCGGGCGGGTGCTCAGGCCGAGGCGGACCACGACGGCGGCCGTCAGGTAGAGGGCGGCGGCGAGCAGCAGGCAGGTGCGCGGGGAGACGGTGGCGAGCAGGGCGCCGCCGGTGGCGTACCCGGCGACCTGTACCAGCCCGCTCATCATGTTGAACAGCGAACGCCCGGGCAGATAGCCGTCCTTGGTGAGGACCTCGTTCAACAGCCCCCAGCGGACCCCGCCGCCCAGCGCGGCGACCAGGCCCAGCAGCAGGACGCCGGTGAGCAGCACGGCGGGCGGGAGACCGGGCAGCGCCATGGCCGCGGTGGCGACGGCGAAGGTGAGGGAGATCGCCGCGAGGGTGGTGCGGGGCGGCAGCCGGTCGGCGCCGGAGAGCAGGAAGGTCGCGCCGAGCACCTGGGCGAGTGAGGGGCCGAACATGCTGAGGGCGGAGAGCAGCGGGGAGCCGGTGCTGCGGTAGACGAGCGTGCCAAAGGCGAGGCCGCCGACGGTGCCGCCGGCGTTGTGGGCGGCGGAGCCGAGGAAGAGAGGGGTGAACTCGGCGGTGCGGAACAGGGATCGGTAACCGGTGGGTGCGGTGGGCATGGTCGGGAGTCTCGGGGGAGGGTGTGGCGGGCGTTATTGTTTCGCGTGAGCGCGAAAGGTCCTCGGCGCCCGCTAGGCCCTGGGGAGCGGCTCCGACACGGGGGGATCTCCATGGGTTGGTGGGAGCTCAACGCGGACACGCTCGCCCGCAGCCGGTTCGTGCTGTCGCCGCTCGCCGAGACCTTCGCGAGCCTCAGGCTGCTGCATGTCCGCGCGCCCGCGCACCCCGGCGAGCGGCGCTGGCTGGACGCGTACCTGCCCGCGTACCGGGCGCGGCTCGCCGCCGACCCCGTCACCGCGCTGCTCGTCCGGGCCGGGCTCGGACGGGAGTGGATCGCCGACTTCCTCACCCCCACACCGCGGGACGGGGAGAGCGCGGAGGCGGGTATCGCACGGGTGGGGGCGGCCCCCGCGGACGCCGCCCGCGCGCACCTGCGGGTCTCCCTCGGCGGCCCCCTTCCCGCCGCCCTGGACCGCGACGACCTGCCCGGCCGGGCCGCGGAGCTGCTGACGTGGGTGTGGGAGACGGCCGTACGGCCCGACTGGGACCGTCGGCGGCGGATCCTGGAGGCGGATGTGGTGGCCAGGACCGCGCAGGTCAGCCGGGGCGGCTGGGCCGAGGTGCTGGACTCGCTGCGACCGGGCCGGACCCGCTGGCTGGGCTCCAACCGGCTCCAGGTCAATCTGCACGAGTACCCGCCGCGCGCGATCTCCGGCGCGGATCTCCTGCTCGTCCCGGTCACGCCGAAGTCCGGTTGGGTGTCCTGGGAGGAGCCCGACCGTTACGCCCTGGTCTACTCCTGCGCCGGGGCCCTCGCCGATCCCACCGCGCAGCAGGTCCCGGCGGCGCTGACCGCGCTGCTGGGGGCCGCCCGTGCCGGGGTGCTGGTGCTGTTGGGCGCGCCGATGAGCACGACCCAGCTGACCGCGGTGACCGGGCAGGGGCTGGGGTCGGTCGGCCGGCATCTGAGGGTGCTGCTGGACGCGGGGCTGGTGGAGCGGCGGCGGGCCGGGCGGTCGGTGCTGTACTCGCGGACGGCGGCGGGGGACGTGCTGGTCGAGGCCGGAACGGGGCCGCAACGGGGCCGGAGCGAGGGCGAAACAGGGTCGGAACGGGGCCGGAGCGAGGGCGAAACAGGGTCGGCACGAGGGCGGAGCGAGGGCGGAACAGGGTCGGCACGAGGGCGGAACGAGGTCGGGGAACCTGGGCGGTCACCTGGCGGAGTTAGCATCCGCTCATGACGACTACTGAGAACAACGGGTCCGTGCTCGACGTCGAGATCGGGGCGCTACAGGGCGGCTCCGCCGACCTGAGCCGCTACGCCGGCCAGGCCGTGCTCATTGTCAACGTGGCCTCCAAGTGCGGCCTGACCCCGCAGTACGGCGGCCTGGAGAAGCTCCAGGAGCAGTACGCGGCGCAGGGCTTCACCGTGCTCGGGGTGCCCTGCAACCAGTTCCTGGGCCAGGAGCCCGGCAGCGCCGAGGAGATCGCCGAGTTCTGCTCGGCGACGTACGGCGTGACCTTCCCGATGACCGAGAAGGTCGAGGTGAACGGGGAGGGCCGGCACCCGCTCTACGACCGCCTGGTCGGGTTCGCCGACGCCGAGGGGCACACCGGGGACATCCGCTGGAATTTCGAGAAGTTCCTGATCGGCCGCGACGGCCAGGTCGTCGCCCGGTTCTCGCCGCAGACCGAGCCGGGGTCGCCGGAGGTGGTGGCGGCGGTGGAGCAGGCCATCGGCTGATCCGACCGCACCGCCTGGGCGCGGCTGCCGCGCCGCCTCCGGACACGGTGGCCGTGCGCCTCCGGACGCGGTGGCCGCGCCCCCTTCGGGCGCGGTTGCCGTGCCCGCTCCAGACGCGGCGGCCGCACTGCCTCCGGGGCGCGGTTGCAGTGCCGCCTCCCGCGTGGTTGCCGGGCCGTACCCGGACGTGGGTTGACCTTGCCCCTGGGGCAGGGGGGAGTCTCCTGGTCGTCGGGCGGGAGGGAACCGTCCGGTGACGGAGGATGTGGGCGTGGAGGACGAGGAACTGCTTCCGATCGGCGTGTTCGCCGCCCGGTCCCGGCTCTCGGCGAAGGCCCTGCGGCTGTACGACCGCCTCGGCCTGCTGGCCCCGGCGCACGTCGACGGGGCGACCGGCTACCGCTACTACCGCGCCGGCCAGGTGGGGCGCGCCCGGCTGGTGGCGCTGCTGCGCAGGCTGGACATGCCGCTGGCCGGGATCGCCGAGGTGGTGGCGGCGCCGGACGGGGACACGGCCGCCGGGCTGCTGGCCGCCTACTGGGCGGACGTGGAGCAGCGGTTCGCCGGGCAGCGGACCCTTGCCGCATACCTCCGTGGACAGCTTTCCGGGAGGAGTTCGGAGATGGGTGAGTCGTTCGCGGTGGAGACGGTGGAGGTGCCCGCGCAGGTGGTGATCACCGAGACGCGGCACACGCTGGCGGACGAGCTGCCGGCCTGGATCGGCGCCTCACTGGGGCGCCTGGAGGCGGCGGCACGGGAGTGCGGGGGTGTGACCGGGTCGCCGTTCGTCGTGTACCACGCGGAGGTGTCCCTGGAGAGCGACGGACCGGCCCAGGCCTGTGTCCCGGTGGCGGACGAGGCGGCGGCCCGGAGGTGGGCGGAGCGGCACGGGCGGCCCTGGGAGACGGAGGTGCGCGTCGAGCCGGCGCGTACGCTGGCGTACACCCGGATCCGGAAGGCGCAGGTGGCCAATCCGCAGATCATGGCGGCCTTCGAGGCGGTGGAGCGGTGGATCGCCGGCCAGGACGGGCTGTCGTACGACGGCCCGTGCCGGGAGGTCTACTTCGCGGACTGGGACGCGGCGGGGCCGGAGGACCCGGTGTGCGACGTCGCCTTTCCCGTCCGCCGGTCGGACGGCTGACGGGCACAAGCCGAGCCCCCTCGGCAAGGACGGCGGGCTAGTCGAGAGGGCTCTGTGGGTGACGCTTGTGCAGTTGTCGTAGCCGGATGCGTGCGCGGTGGGTCAGGGAATGCCCCCCTACGCCTTGACCGAGGCCACGAAGGTGTTCCAAGCGGTGGCCGGGAACGCGAGGACCGGGCCCTCCTCGACCTTGGAGTCGCGTACGGCGAGTCCTGCGGTCGTCGGCGACTTGACCTCGACGCACGCCCCGTTCCCTGCGGAATAGGAGGACTTCGTCCACGTCTCCGTGGCGCCCTGAAGCAGTGCCATGTCCACTCCTGTAGCGAGTTGCAGTGGTGCTTGCTGTAGTGCGATTCACGCCAACCTTTCTGACCGGTTGGCGTGATCGACGCTACTAGGCAACTTCCCCACCTGGAGTACCCGTTCACTCGACCGGATGGCATATTCCATTGGAGACTTCCGCTGGAGCGTGTCCTCCGTGTACTATCCGGCGCTCACAGCTTGAGACGGCTCAACGGGCGTACTCCTTGGCCGCGTCGGCGATGAACTGCCGGGACTGCTCGACGTTCAGCGACTGGGCGCGCAGGTGCTCGTACATCACGGCGTACTTCTGCACGTCGTGGGCCTTCTCCAGGTACAGGTCGCTGGTGACGCCCTCCAGGTAGACGACGCTGGAGTCGGCCGTGTCGGCGAACTCCAGGATCGCGTACTGGCCGGTGACGCCGGGATGGGCGCCGCACTCGAAGGGCAGCACCTGGACGGTGATGTGCGGCTGCTGGGACATCTCGATGAGGTACTCCAGCTGCTCGCGCATCACCAGCCTGTTGCCGACCAGGCGGCGCAGCGCGGCCTCGTCGAGGACCACCCAGAGCCGAAGGGGGTTGCTCTCCGCGGTGATACGTTCCTGTCGCCGCATCCGGACCTGGACCCGCTTCTCGATGTCGGCGGCCGAGGTCTCCGGCAACGCGCCCTGCACCAGCGCCTCGGCGTACGCCCGGGTCTGCAACAGGCCGGTGACCAACTGGGGTTCGTACACCCGCAGCGACTCGGCGTCGGTCTCCAGGCCGATGTAGACGCTGTACGGGATGTCGCCGAACGCGTGCCACCACCCCTGCTGGCGCGAATCCCTGGCCATCTCCATCAGGGACTCGACGACCCGCTGGTCCTCGACCTCGTACACCCCGCACAGGTCGCGGACGTCACGCTGGCTGATGCTCCGGCGCCCGTTCTCCAGCCGACTGATCTTCGACTGGGAGACGAGCAACCGCTCGGCGACTTCCTCCGCCGTCATGCCCTTGAGCTCACGGAGCCTGCGCAGCTCCTGGCCCAGCCGGCGCCGCCTGACGGTGGGATTGACATTGGACGCCACGGGACGTGCACCTCCGGCTGCCTGCCTGTAACTACCACTTTGCGTATCTGCTGTTGAGCAGACTGCCACCAAGGTGCTTCCTACCGCTGGGAAACACCGGATATGCGGCGCGTACGCGTCAGTTCGGGCACGTTCCGGATACCCCGGACCCGGGCCCCGGAGACGGCCGAGCGGGACGGCGGGGCACGCACTGCCACGTGTGCCTCGTCGCCCCGCTCGGACCAGCGGCTCCCGAACCGGGTCTCAAGGGTGCTGGGTTGGTGCTGGTGTGGTGCTGAGGTGCCGTGTGTCGCTCAGTGCACCACGGCGCGTGCCATCGCGCCTCGGCGCGGCTGCATCGGAACACCGCGTGCGGGTTCCGGCGCACCGGGCCTGGGGCCCGGACCGGCCGGAGCCGGCGCCTGGTTACGGCGTGGCTGGGCGCCCGCGCCGTTCTGCACGTCCATGACGGCGTGGGCCACGAGCCCACCCATCGGGTCGTGCCGGATCAGATCCCGCAGCCTGGAACGAGAGGACCGCCCCTCGTTGCCCGGATACAGGTGCTTGCCGAGGCCCACCGCGTGGGCCAGGGCGGCGAGCGCCGCGGTCCGCGGGTCCGGCGGCACGCCGGTGCGGATCGCCGAGTCCAGCCGGCCACGGATCTCCCGGGTGACGGCGTTGTCCGTCGCCTGGTAGCGAGTGGTCGGCAGCACCCCGCACATCTGGCCCGCCACGGCGGCGACCATGCCGCACCGTTCGAGATGCGAGAGGTAGACCTGACGGAGCCCCAGGCGGGGTCCGCCGATCCAGTGCACAGCCCGCACGGGAGCGCCACGCCTTCGCAGCAACTCCAACGCGCAGTCCAAAGTCGGATCTCCAGTCGGCCGTGGCTGCACCACGGCGATACGATCCCCGTCTGGGGCTATCCGTCCGGCCAGCGCCAGCTCCACTAGCTGTGCTCCGGCCAGACCGAGGTCGAGCGACTGCGGCTGCGCAGTGGTACCCGTGGCCGGGTCCAGTGCCAGCAGCAGAAGCTCCTCCGGAAGTGTTCTGCGGCTCCTGCCCATCCATGCCTCCCCGCGTGGATGAATGACAGGGTGACCCCTCTCACATTGGTCTGTCGAGGGTGCGTGACCGGTTCGTAAGGGAACCGGTAGGTATGTCGTTCTCGTCTACGCCAGGGGTTAAGCCCGCACACAGGACACTGGTACATGGTTCGGACAGCGCACGGAGACGTGCGAAGCGTGGAGGAGGCATCGGTGGCGGGCGAGTCCCCCGACAGGTCGAAGCAGCGCGAGTCGTCGGCAGAACCGACGTCGGGGAGCGCGGGTTCGGTTCCCGAAGCACGCGATCCGCGGCTGGCGGTGGCCGCCGCGAAGGAGACGGCCGGCGGTGTGGACACCGCCACCCGGGTCTTCTCGGTACGGGACCCGAAGGCGGCCGGGGAAGACGACACGAAGCTCCGCGAGGCGGTGGCGACGTGGGTGCGCACCTCCGACGAGGAGCCGGAGGGGGCGGAGGCGGCCACGGAGCCCGCGGAGGGCGCTGAGCGCCCGCAGGAGGGCCGGGAGGCCCCGGAGGCCCCCGGGGCCCCGGAGAACGCCACCGACGCCCCCGACGCGGAGCCTGCGGCGGCGACCGCCCCGAAGGGTACGGCTGCGCCGGAGACGGAGCCCGAGGACGCCACGCCGGCGGCCCAGCGGGAGGCCGACGGCGACGCCGCCAAGTCCACGAGCGCGTCGGCGACTTCACCTGCCGACGCGGAGGACGCGAAGCCCGAACCCGGCCCGCAGCGGGACGCCGAGCAGCCCAAGGCCGCCGCCGTAACCGAAGTCCCCGACCCCGAGAGCGACTTCAAGACCCCGGCCGAACCGGCCGACGCCGAGCCCGGAACCCGCGCACAGGCGGACGCCGAGCCCGAGGACGCGAAGCCCGAAGCCGGAGGCAAGTCGGGCACCGCGCCCGCCGACGCCAAGGCCGGGACCGGCGCGCAGACGGACGCCGAGCCCGAAGAGGCTGAGGCCGAGGGTGAGTCCACGGCCGGGGGCGAGCCCGAGGACGCCAGGCCGGTGGCCACGACCGAGCCGGAGGACGCCCGCCCGGCCCGCGAGCCCGAGGCCCAGCCGAAGTCGGCCACCGAGGCCGCCAAGGCCGAGCCGGTCGCGGCGGCTTCGCCCGCCACCCCGGAGGACGCGAAGCCCGAGCCCGGCGCGCGGACGGACGGCGAACCCGAGGACGCGAACCCCGAAGCCGGAGGGGCGCCGGGCACCACACCCGCCGACGCCAAGCCCGAGGACCGACCCAAAGCCGACGCCGCACCCGAAGACGCCAAGCCTCAGGACCGATCCAAGGCCGACGCCACACCCACGGACGCCAAGCCCGAAGACAAGCCCAAGGCCGACGCCACACCCGCCGACGCCAAGCCCGAACACAAGCCCAAGGCCGACGCCACACCCACGGACGCCAAGCCCGAACACAAGCCCAAGGCCGACGCCACACCCACGGACGCCAAGCCCGAACACAAGTCCGAAGCCGACGCCACGCCTGCCGACGCCGAGCCCGAGGACGCGTCCGAAGCCGACGCCGGGGCCGACGGCGGTGGTGCTGACAACGATGGCCGGGGGCCGGGGAAGGTGGTGGATCAGCCGACCACCACGCTCAAGGCTCCGCGCGCCCAGCAGGTCGACCAGCCCACCACGATGCTCAAGCTGGGCGGCGCCCCCAAGCCCAAGACCCCCGAGGCCGAGGCCGAGCGCACCAGCAAGTTCGTCGCCCTCAAGTCGGACCTGAAGCCGGGTTCGACCCCGTCGGCCAAGCCGGAGGCCAAGCCCGGCGCCAAGCCCGGCGCCAAGCCGGGCGCCAAGCCGGAGGCCAAGCCGGACGGCGGTGCGGAGGGCAGGCCCGAGACCGCGTCCACCACCCGCACCTCGGTCATCCCCCAGGTCGGCCCCGAGCACACCACCCAGCAGCCGCTCCCCCCGAAGCCCCCGCTGGACCTGCTCGCCGAGCTGACCAACACGCCCCGGCCGCCGGAGACCCCGGTCAGGACCGCCCTGCGCCGGGTCAAGATCTGGACGCCCCTGGTCATCGTCCTCCTGATCGTCTTTGCGGTCGTACAGACCCTGCGCCCGCTCCCCCGGCCCACCCTCGACCTCACCGCGAAGGACACGTACACCTTCGACGGCAGCAAGGTGGACATCCCCTGGCCGGCCGACGGACAGGCCGCGCTCGACGTGCAGGGCATCGGCACCTTCGGCTCCTCCGGTGACCAGAAGCCGGTGCCGATCGCGAGCGTCGCCAAGGTGATGACCGCGTACATCATCCTGCGCGACCACCCCCTGAAGAGCGGCGCGGCGGGCCCGAAGATCAAGATCGACAAGGCCGCCCAGGACCAGGCGAACGCCGGTCAGGAGTCCACCGTCGACGTGACGGCGGGCGACTCGATCACCCAGCGCGAGGCCCTGGAGTCCATCCTGATCGCCTCGGCGAACAACGTCGCCCGGCTGCTCGCCCGCTGGGACGCCGGCTCCGAGAAGTCGTTCGTGTCGAAGATGAACGCCACGGCGAAGAAGCTCGGCATGACCAACACCACGTACACGGACCCGTCGGGCCTCACGAACTCGACGGTGTCCACCGCCGTGGACCAGGTGAAGCTGGCGAAGGCGGCGATGGCGAGCGAGCCGGTGTTCCGCGAGGTCGCCGCGATGATGTCGTACGACGACTACAAGGGTGTCAACCACGGCAACTGGAACCAGCTGGTCGGCCAGAACAACGTGGTCGGCATCAAGACCGGCACCACCACCTCCGCCCTCGGCAACCTGGTCTTCGCCGCGAAGAAGGACGTGAACGGCGAGACCCGCACGGTCATCGGCGCGGTGATACGGCAGCCGGCCAACGCCAGCAACGACAACAGCATCCTCAAGGCCGCCCTGAACGCCGGCGACCGGCTGATCCGGGCGGCCCAGGGCGCCCTCAGGTCGGCGACGATCTACAAGAAGGGCGATGTCGTCGGTTACGTGGACGACCGCCTCGGCGGCCGTACCCCCGTGGTGGCGACCAAGGACGTCACCGCGGTCGGCTGGTCGGGGCTGAAGGTGAAGCTGACGTTCGCCGCCGACGACGTCCCGCACACCGCGAAGGCGGGCACCAAGGTCGGCACCCTCACCGTGGGTGACGGCTCCGGTTCCGCCGTCCAGGTTCCGGTCGCCCTGGAGAAGGATCTCGCGGAGCCCGGGTTCGCCGCCAAGCTGACCCGCCTCGGCTGACCCATAACCGGCATTCCGTCACCGCACCCCGCTGATGGCGGCCCACCCCAGGGCCCCACGGCGGGGTGCGTGCTAGCGTCGCGAATCGGGGCAGGTCGCCGGACGCCGTGACGCGGCCGCGAACTGGACGGGAAGCGGCCGCCAACACCGTGGAACGCGGCCGAGAACAGAAGACGGGACACGGGGAGTGCCTTCAGGTGGCCACAGCGGAGCCGACACGCGCCGACAACGCCGATCCGGGTCCGGTGTCCGGCCGGCGAATAACCCGGTCCTCGGCGGACCCGGGCGTCACAGCCGACCCGGCCGGTACGGGAAGTAACAGCCGCACCGCCCGGCTGCTGCGCGCCGCCGAACCCCTGCGCCGGCGGCTGCTGAGCCATCCGGTGCTCTCGATGACCGTCATCGCCGGGATCCTGCACGTCATCTGGTTCTTCACGTTCGCGAACAGCGGCGGGGACCTGGCGGCGCAGGACGCGTGGGCCGAGTTCGTCGGGCGGCACCCGGACTCGGCGTACAACCTCGCCTGGTACGGCGGTATGCACCCGGTGTCGTACAGCGTGGTGTCGCCGTACCTGATGTCGGTGCTGGGCGTCCGTACCACGATGATGATCGCGGGCACGGCCTCGGCCGGTCTGCTGACCCTGCTGCTGATCCGCAGCCGGGCGGTACGCAACCCGCTGTGGGCGGCGTCCGCCGGGGTCTTCGCGCTGATCTGCAACGCGATCTCCGGGCGGGTCACCTTCGGGCTGGGCACGGTGTTCGCGCTGGGCGCGGTGGGCGCCGTGTTCTGCTGGCCGTACCGCTGGCGCCACAAACGGTGGGCGAAGGCGCTGGTCGCGGCGCCGCTGGCCGCGCTCGCCACCATGTCGTCCCCGGTCGCCGGGCTCTTCGTCGGCCTGGTCGCGGTCGCGCTGTTCCTGCAGAAGCGGCGGCCGGGTGCCTGGGCGCTCGGTCTGGCGCCCGCGGCCGTGGTGGCGGTGTCCGCCTGGCTGTTCCCGTTCTCCGGCACCCAGCCCATGACCATCGGCTCGGTGATCCTGCCCCTCTCGTACGGCCTGCTGTGCCTGTTCCTCGTCCCCAAGGAGTGGCGGACGGTCCGGCTGACGGCGGCCGTGTACAGCCTCGGGGTGGTGCTGGTGTGGCTGGTCAGTTCGCAGATCGGCTCGAACATCTCGCGGCTGCCGATGCTGTTCGCCGGCGCGACCCTGATCGCCGCCCTCCCGTACACGGTCCCGCGCTCGCGCAAGTACTACGTCACCGTCCTCGCCTTCCTCGGCTTCGTGGGCTGGATCGGCTTCAAGTCGGTCGACGACATCATCCACACCACCCCGGCCGCGTCCTGGGCCCGTGAGCTCGCCCCGCTGGTCCACCAGCTCCAGCAGGTCGGCGCCGAGAAGGGCCGCGTCGAGGTGGTCCCGGCCCGGTCCCACCGGGAGGCGTCCGCGCTCGCGCCGTACGTCAACCTGGCTCGCGGCTGGAACCGGCAGGCCGACATGGAGCGCAACCCGCTCTTCTACGACGACACCCTCAACTCCGCGAACTACCACGAGTGGCTCCAGCGGTGGGCCGTCCACTTCGTGGTCCTGCCGAAGGGGGAACCGGACGGTGACGGCGGTGAGCGGGAGCGTGCGCTGGTGCGGCGCGGGATGCCGTACCTGAAACAGATCTGGGGCGACGCGAACTGGCAGCTGTTCAGGGTGACCGACCCGGTCCCGCTGGCCGAGCCCAACGCGGTGGTGGACAGTGCCGAGCAGGGCGAACTGACCATCGAGGTCCGCAAGGCCGGCCGGATCCTGATCCGGATCCCCTACTCGCCGTGGCTGAGCATCGTCGACGCCAAGGGCAAGAGCCTGAAGGCACCGCAGGAGACCCAGGCGTCCAAGCACCGGGCCGAGGGCACGCCGAAGACGTACGTCAACGTCAACGGCTGCCTGGCGGAGACCCCCGAGGACGCGAAGGGCGACAAGTGGACGGAGCTGCTGGCACCGAAGGCGGGCACGTACCGCCTGGCGGCGCCGTACCAGCTCCCCCGCGGCACCCCGTGCCCCGACGAACTGAAGTGACCGCGGTGCCCGGCCGAGCCGGGTGGCCGGGCTTGTGGGCCCGGCTACCCGGCTGACCGCAGCTGGTCCACGTACCGGTTCGTGCCCGGGATCGTCGGTATGAACGGGGCGACGAACTGGACGGTGCCGAGTTCCGTGGCGGCCACCTCGGTGTCCAGGGCCGTGAAGTGCTCCTCCCACACCTCCCGGGGGTCGGCCTCCAGGAACCACAGCAGGGTCAGCCGGGTGTCCACCCCCTCCACCTGCTTCACGTACGTCATCCGGTCGCCGGGGAGCGGGGTCGGCCGGAAGACGGTCACCATGGCGCTCGGCGAACCCGCCAGACGCTTCGGCAGGTGCCGGCCGCGCAGCCACTCCAGCAGTTCCGCCCGCTGCTCGGGCGTCTCGCTGTCGACGACCTCCAGCACCAGTCCCGGGTAGGGATGGTCGAGGGCGTGGAAGTCGCGCGGCCCGGCGGCGCCGTCGCGGTACACGGTCGCCTCGTGGTCCTGGAACGCCGTGAACACGTGGGTGCGGTCCTGGTAGACCCGGGCGTCCCGGTTCAGCCGCTTGTTGATGCCGACCGTCCACTTCATGTGGTCGGCGTAGCGGCCGTCGGTGATCCAGTAGGTGGAGAGGTAGCAGCCGGCGGTGACGGACTGGGCGACGGCCGACTTCTCGGGGTAGCGCAGGAGCTGGAGGTCGCGGGTGGCGACCCAGCGGCGGCCGGCGTACATCCAGGGCATGGCCATGGCGCCCGCGTAGTAGTGGTCGTCCTCGTACCAGCGGTTGTAGGCGTACTCGTGCCCGGGGTGCGGCTCGACCATGGTGATGAGGGCGTGGCCGGGGCGGACGCCGTACGGCCCGACGGCGGCGAGTTCGGCGTAGACGTCACTGCGGGTGTCGTCGCTCATGCGGTTCCCCTTTCCGGTGGTCGCCCATACTCTGACGCTCCGTCAGATAAAGCGCCAGGGTTCAGGAGGCTTCCATGTCGCTGCTCGCGGGCAAGACCGTCGTCGTCTCGGGAGTCGGCGCCGGACTCGGGCACCAGGTCGCGGCGGCCGTCGTACGGGACGGCGGGAACGCGGTGCTGGGTGCGCGGACCGAGGCGAACCTCGCGAAGAGCGCGGCCGGAATCGATCCGGAGGGCACCAGGACCGCGTTCCGGGCCACCGACATCACCGACGAGGCGCAGTGCGAGGCGCTGGCCGCGCTGGCGCGGGAGCGGTTCGGCGGGATCGACGCGGTGGTGCACGTGGCCGCCTGGGACTCCTACTTCGGCGGGATCGAGGACGCGGACTTCGCGACCTGGGCCTCGGTCATCGACGTGAACCTGCTGGGCAGCCTGCGGATGACCCGGGCGTGCCTGCCGGGGCTCAAGGAGCAGGGCGGGGCGGTCGTGTTCGTCGGGACGCAGTCGGCGGTCGCCGCGCCCTCGCAGGTGCGGCAGGCCGCGTACGCCGCCTCCAAGGGCGCGCTGACCAGCGCGATGTACTCGCTGGCGCGCGAGCTGGGGCCGTACCGGATCCGGGTCAACACGGTGCTGCCGGGCTGGATGTGGGGGCCGCCGGTGCAGGCGTACGTGCAGTTCACGGCACATACGGAGGGGGTGCCCGAGGACGAGGTGCTGGGGCGGCTGACCGAACGGATGGCGCTGCCGGAGCTGGCGACGGACGGGGACGTGGCGGACGCGGCGGTGTTCCTGGCCTCGGACCGGGCGCGGGCCGTCACGGGACAGTCGCTGCTGGTCAACGCGGGGGAGCTGATGCGCTGAGGTCTGTTTCCAGCCAATCCAGGTGTTCATGTACATAAACCAAGGTCAGCTAACCGAACGATTTTACTCCCCTTTGACCCTACGCCCGCTTGTCGTGCCCGCGTAAACGAACCCACGATGAGCGGGCACTTCGCGGCCTTCCCCGTCCTCGCTCCGCTTATGCGAAGTGCCAGCCTGCTGAGCGGAGTTCACAAGGCGGACCCTGGAAGGGGGGCGCATGAACGGGCTCGACTGGGCCGTGCTCATCGGCTACTTCGGCGTGATGGTCGCGATCGGCGTCTGGTCGCACAAACGGGTGGACGACGTCAGCGACTTCTTCACGGCCGGCGGGAAGATGCCCTGGTGGCTGTCCGGCATCTCGCACCACATGTCGGGCTACAGCGCGGTGATGTTCACCGGCTACGCGGGCATCGCCTACACCTACGGCGTGACGTCGTTCGTCACCTGGTCCTTCCCGATCGCGCTCGGGATCGCGATCGGGTCCAGGCTCTTCGCCCCGCGCGTCAACCGCCTCCGCTCCCGGCTCCACGTGGCGTCCCCGCTCGAATACCTGAAGAACCGCTACGACCTGAAGACCCAGCAGGCCCTCGCCTGGTCCGGGATGCTGCTGAAGATCGTGGACGTGGCCGCGAAGTGGGCGGCCATCGCCACGCTGTTGTCCGTCTTCACCGGCCTCACCCTGAACCAGGGCATCCTCATCACCGGCGCGATCACCGCCGTCTACTGCACGATCGGCGGCCTGTGGGCGGACGCGCTGACCGAACTCGGGCAGTTCGTCATCCAGTTGCTGGCCGGGATCTCGATGTTCGTCGCGGTCGTGGTGAAGCTGAACGACAAGAGCATCGGCTTCTTCGACGCCTGGAACCAGCCCGCCCTGCACGGCCACGGCAAGGGACTGGTCGGGCCGTACGGGACCGTCTTCCTGCTCGCCTTCCTCTTCATCAAGCTCTTCGAGTACAACGGCGGCATGCTCAACCAGGCCCAGCGCTACATGGCCACCGGCAGCCCCCGGGAGGCCGAGCGCAGCGCCCGGCTCTCCGCCGTGCTGTGGCTGGTCTGGCCGGTGGTGCTGTTCTTCCCCATGTGGATGTCGCCGCTGCTGGTCCACGCCAAGAAGCCGGACGGCTCCGACTCCTACGGCCTGATGACCGAACAGCTGCTGCCACACGGCCTGTTGGGCCTGGTCATCGTCGGGTTCTTCTCGCACACGATGGCCATGTGCTCCTCCGACGCCAACGCCATCGCGGCGGTGTTCACCCGGGACGCGGCACCGGTGCTGTCCCGGCGGGCCCGGGAGTGGGGCCCGCGCACCGGGCTGATCGCGGCCCGGGTGACCACGGTGGTCTTCCTCGGCCTGTCGATGGCGGTGGCGACCCAGGTCAACTCCCCCACCTTCAAGGACATCATCACGGTCGTCATCAAGTGGGTGGCGGGCCTGATGGGCCCGATCGCGATCCCGATGATGCTCGGTCTGCTCCGCCCGTTCCGCCGCTCCGGCCCGACGGCCGCGCTCACCAGCTGGGCGGCGGGCCTGCTGGCCTTCTGGCTGGTCAACTACCCGATCAACTGGAACGTCGACGGCGGGGTCCCCCTCCAGTACCAGGTGTCGGTCCCGCTGGCCGTCTCCCTGGTCCTGTACATCCTCATCGGCTACCTGAAGCCGGAGGACACCCCGGAACGCCTGGCGATCATCGAGACCGTCAACACGGACGACGACGGCGCGGCGGCGGTACCGGTCCCGGCCCGGGCCCAGGCCGGCGGAGAGACGACCGTCGCTCCACCATCGTGATTAATCACCCCATATAACTGGTGCGTCGTGACAGGTCGGCGCACCGGTGATCCCTACCGTGGCTGACCTCGCACGGACCACGGAAGGAGTGGGTGTGAAGGCTCGCTTCGGGGTGAGAAGGAGAACGGCGCTCGCGGTCACGGCGGTGGCCGCGAGCGTCGTTTCCGTTGTCCCGGTTCCGGCCACCGCCGACGCGGCGGGGCCGCCGGCCAGCCCGGACCACTGGGGCGTCATCGCACGGGACACGATCGGCTCTCCCGTCGCCGACCTGCGGCCCGGCCCGTTCGGCTCGTTCGGCCTGCCGGCGGCGGCCGCGCGACCGCCCTACGGCCGGGGCAGCCTCGGCATCTCGGTGGCGGACCGCGCCACCTCCCTCACGCCGCCCAGCGAGGCCGTCCACTTCGGCAACGAGACCGACTTCTACGGCATCCCGGTGCTGGGTCTGCGCCAGGTCGGCTTCCACGTCTTCCAGACCGGCGAGAACATCTCCTACGGCGGCCCCGGGAACATGCCGAACATCAGGTTCGAGATCGACCCGAACCTCGCCGCGGCCCGCGCCACCACCTACTCCTCGATGGTGTGGAACCCGCCGCCCTCCCCGGTGGTGGACCAGTGGAGCCCCTACCTCGACGCCACCAGGACCGGCACCTGGTACCTCACCGGCAGCGCGGGCGCCGCGGCCAAGTGCACCGTGGACCACCCGTGCGGCTTCCGCGCCCTGCTGGCCGCGCTGAACGACGGCGGCGCACCACCGGTCGTCTACACCGCCGGGGTGAGCAAGGGCCGCGACTACATGTGGAACGGGGCCGTCGACGGCCTGCGCCTCAACGACGTCGTCTACGACTTCGAACCCGACGGGGTCCAGACCCACCGCGCCGGCTGAGCGGACGCCGGAAGGCGGCTGAGCCGACGCCGAGCAGCGGCTGAGCCGACGCCGAAGGGGCGGTTGGGCCAGCGCCGAAGGGGCGGTTGAGCCGACGCCGGAGGCGGGAGCGGCAAGCGCCGGGGGCGGTTGAGCCGACGCCGGAGGCGGGAGCGGCAAGCGCCGGGGGGCGGTTGAGCCGACGCCGGGGGGCGGGAGCGGCAAGCGCCGGGGGGCGGTTGAGCAGGCGCCGGGGGCGGGAGCGGCAAGCGCCGGGGGCGGTTGAGCCGACGCCGGGGGCGGGAGCGGCTAGCGCCGGGGGGCGGTTGAGCCGACGCCGGGGGGCGGGAGCGGCTAGCGCCGGGGGGCGGTTGAGCAGGCGCCGGGGGCGGGTGCGGCTAGCGTGGGTAGCGGGCGAGCCAGCCCGGGGCCGCTCCGACCGGGCTGTGCAGGGCCGGGCCCTGGGTCATCTCCATCGCGAAGTCGTCGGCGAGTTCGAGGATCGTGGGGCGGCCCTCCACCTCGGCCACCCAGGACGGCGGCAGGGCCGTCTCGCCGTGCAGGGCACCGAGGAGGCCGCCGGTGAGGGCGCCGGCGACGGCGGAGGGGCCGGCCTGGTTCACGGCGAGGCACAGCCCGTGCCGTACGTCCTCGCCGACGAGCGCGCAGTACACGGCGGCGGCGAGCATCCCGTCGGCCGCCCCGTCCCCGGCGAGCTCCTCGACCCGCGCCGGGGACGGCATCCCCTGCCGTACGGCGCCGAGCGCGTGCTGGAGCGCGTCCGACACGGGCTGGTGCCCCGGCCGGACGGCGAGCAGCGCGAGGGCCCGCTGGACGGCCCCGTCGAGCGAGTCGCCCCGGGCCAGCGCGTGCACGATCACCGCGTACGCGCCCGCCGACAGACAGGCGGTGGGGTGCCCGTGCGTCTGCGCCGAGCACTCCACGGCCAGTTGTACGACGAGTTGCGGCTCCCACCCCACCAGCAGCCCGAACGGCGCCGACCTGGCGACCGCCTCCGGCCCCATGTCCTCCGGGTTCTTGGGCTCCTCCAGCGTCCCCATCCGCTCGTCCCCCAGCCCGAGCAGCAACGACCGCGTGGGGTCCCGCCGGGCGTACAGCCACTCCTCGCGGGCCAGCCACCCGTCGTCCTCGCGCCGCTCGTCGGGCCCCCAGTCGCGCTGGGTGGCCGCCCACCGCAGATAGGCCCGGTGCAGGTCGGTCGGCGGATGCCAGGCGCCGGTGTCCCTGCGCACCTGGGCCCTTATCAACCCGTCCACGGTGAAGAGGGTGAGCTGCGTGTGATGCGTGACCGTCCCGCGCCGCCCGTACCCGGCCCCGAGATCCACGATCCCGTCTGGCCCGTACGCCCCCCGGATCTCCTCCAGCGTCAGCCCGTCCACGGGCCCCCCGAGCGCGTCCCCGACGGCGGTTCCCAGCAGTGTCCCCCGCACCCTGCTCCGGAAGTCCTGCTGCTCCACACGCCCCCAGACGGCACCCGACGTCGCACTCACCATGACCTCCTCACGGGCACCGTCCGTACATACGAGCGCTGAGCACTGTAATCGACCGGGAACGGTCGGTTCAGGGGCCGGTTGGGTATGCGAGGTGTGGGTTGTGTGCGCCCGGCTGACCGGGTTTCGACCGGGTCGGCAGGGGCGGCGGGCGGTGCGCCGCGACCCGTCCGTGCGGCACCGGGTCGGCGTCATCCAGGAGGGGGTCCGCCGCGTACCCGGTCCCGTGCCTCCCGTGCCCAGGTGAAGTCGGGGGCCAGGGCGATGGCCCGGTCGAGGTCGGCCGACGCCTCGTCGTCGCGGCCCAGTTCGTGGAGGGCCACGCCTCGGCCGGCGAGGGCGGACGGGTAGGCGGGCAACAGGGTGACGGCCCGGGTGAATTCGGTGACCGCATCGGTGAAGCGGCCCGCGCGCCGGTAGGCGTCGCCCCGCTCGGAGGCGATCCAGGGTGAGTCGGGGGCGCGCCGGACCGCCTCGTCGAGGTCGGCGAAGGCCGCCGCCCACTCGTTCCGCGCCCCGCGCAGCCGTCCCCTGCGCACCCGCGCCCACAGGTGCCCCGCGTCGATGTCCAGCGCGCGGTCGAAGTCGGCGAGGGCCTCGTCGTACTGCTCCAGTGCGTGCCGGCACACGGCGCGGGAGGCGAGGGTGCTCGCGTCGGCCGGTTCCAGGGCGACGGCCCGGTCCAGCTCGGCCACGGCCTCCGTGAAGCGGCCTGCCAGCCGGAGGGTCTCGCCCCGGGCGGCGAGGAACAGCGCGGTGCCGGGAGCGAGGCCGTCCGCGCGGTCCAGGGCGGCGAGGGCCCCGGTGAGGTCGTCCAGGGCCCGGCAGCACAGGGCGCGGCCGTAGTGGGCCATCGGCCGCTCCGGATCCAGTGCGATCGCCAGGTCGTACTCGGCCAGGGAGCGGGCGGGTTCACCGGCGTTCCACAGTTCCCTGCCCCGGACCACATGGGCCAGCGCCCGGCCGCCGCTGTCCAGTCCGGGCCAGGCGAGGAGCAGGTCCACGGCGCCGGTCACCCCGTCGGCGAGGGCCTCGGTGAGGCGGCGTCCCCAGTCGCGTACGGCCGGGGCGTCGGCGGCGGTGCCCGCTTCCGCCACGGTCGCCGCCCAGCGGCGGCCGACCGCCGGGTCCGCGGCGCAGGCCGGCAGGAAGGTGCCGAGCGCTTCCGCGAGTGCCGTCTGCGGCCGGGCGCACAGGCGGTGGTAGGTCTCCTCGAGGAGCAGTGCGCGCCATGGTTCGTGATCCCATTCCGCGCCGGGGCGCAGCCCGTGCGCCGCCTCCGCGCGCCAGCGGCCGTAGGCCTCGGCGAGTGCCTCGTGGTCGCGGGTCCAGTCCCGTGGGGAGCGTCGCCGCCGCAGGCGGAGCATCGCGTCGCGGACCAGGTCGTGGTAGGTCAACCGGTCGGGCCGCTCGGTCACGAACGGCAGGCCGCGCAGCCAGCCGAAGAGCGCTTCGGCCTCCTCGGCGGGGCAGTCGACGGCCGCCCGGAACACGTCCAGGTCGAGGCGCCGGGGCAGCGCGCAGGCGAGTGCCACGGACCGGCGTGCGGGATCCGGTTCCCACTTCAGGAAGCGTTCCACGGCGGTGGCGCTGGGGTCTCCGACGTCGTCGGGGTCGGCGGGGCGCTGTTCGGCGAGGGCGGTGACGAGTACGGGGAGGCCGCCGCTGAGCCGCAGTACCTCCGCGATCACGGGTTCGTCCCGCACCCCCTTGTCCGCGAGCAGCCCGCGCGCCTCCGCCTCCGTGAACGGGCGCAGCGGGACGTCGGCCATGAAGTCGGCGAAGCCGCCCCAGCGGGCCGTGTCGAACGGGCGCTGGCCGGAGGTGACCACGACGACGTCGGCGGGGAGGGCGCCGTACCGGTCGGTGGTCATCACGTCGTGCAGCCAGGGGTCGAGGAAGGGGCCGGTGCGCTCGTAGGTGTCGAGGAAGAGGACGATCCAGGGGGCGGTGTCGGCGGCCGCGGTCAGTTCCGCCAGCAGTACCGGGGTCAGCACCCGCTCGGGGGACAGGACCAGCTGGACGTCCTCCTGGCTGCGGAAGCGGGCCCGGATCCGGTCGGCTCCCTGGGCGAGGAGATCGGTGTCCAGGGCCGCGGCGAAGGCGCCGGCCACCGGGACCATCCCCAGGCCCACCCGGGCCGCCCGGGCCGCGGCCAGGCTGCCCGCCGACGGTGCCTCCCGGTCCTGCGGTCCGTCCATCGCCAGGGCGGCCGCCGCCTCGTGCCGCCGCTCGCGGTGCGCGGCCAGCAGCCGGTCCAGTTCCTTGAACCGCCTTCCCTGGGCGCCGAACTGACGCACCATCGCCGCCATCGCCTCGGGCACGCTGTCCGCACCCTCGTCGACGTAGGCGGTCAGCGCCCCGGCCTCCCGGGCGAGCTGCTCCAACTCCCTTACCAGGAAGGTCTTTCCGACGCCCGCGTCACCGTGCACATGGAACAGGAACCGGTGCCGCTCGTCCTCGGGCGGCAGTTCGAGGTTCCGCCGGAACACGGCCCGCTCCTCGGCCCGCCCGACGAACCCGGCCCGGCGCCGCCGCCCGATCAGCTCCTGCATCGACGGCCGTGTCGACCCCATCCGCCCTCCACCCCCGCAGCCGGCCCACGCCCAGTCTGGCAGGGGCCCCGGCAGCCGGCCGGCGAGCGCAGCGATTGAATTCGGAATACGTTCCGAAGTATCGTCGCATCATGCCCACCCCCACGGTCGCCTTCTCCGAACTCTCGAAGAACTCGAAGCGGGTCGCCGAGACCCTCGACCGGTCCCAGCGCGTGCACATCACCCGCCGGGACGGCGAGGACCTCTACCTGACGACGGCCCGCCACGATCAGCAGCGCGAGGAGACGGCGGACATCACGGCCCGCCTTCTCGCCGCGCTCGTACGCAGTGACACCGGCGAGAGAGCCATACAGCAGGCGCTCCCGTCCGTCTTCCCGTGGGTCCGCCACCTGTCGGCGGACGAGCTGAAGCAGTTCGTGGCCGAACTCGTCGACGCCACCCATGACGCGGCCCAGCTCGACGTCCACACCAACCTGCACCGGGTCGTCGTCGAATGGCGCGCCACGGCACGCGTCCTCGCCGACCCCGAGCTCACGGCCCGGCTCACCCGTCGGCTGCCGGACGAGGAGCACGGCGAGGTGACCGTCCCGTGAGCCCCAAGCACGGCGACGACGCCGCCCCGCCGCCCGTGGGTGGGGAATGGCGCCTGCGTTTCGCGACGAACGAAGCGGCGAAGGGCTGGGGAGAGCTCGGCGCGGAGGCGCCGGGGAACACGCGGCGCTGCTTCGAGGCGCTGCGGAGCGACCCCGTGTCCCGAACGGACCCCGACCGTCAGCATCGGCTGCGCGGCCGACTGGCCTCGGGCAACCTCGGCGGTCGCGACCACCCCCAGTGGGAGGACGAGGTGACGGCAGGCGGTCGCGTCCGCTACCTCGTCGACGAGGCGCGCCACACCGTCCATCTCGTGTATGCGTCCACCCGCCACCCCAAAGACACCGAATAGCGCGCAGACCGACGGGTTCGCCGGTGGCGGCGTCGGGGTGTAATCGGCCGGGGCCGGGAAAGGACGGTGTCATGTCCACCTCCCACGCGCCCCGTGCGCTCTCGCTTGCCGCCGCCGTGCTCACCGGCACGGTCGCGCTCTACATCGCCCTCGTCGCCTTCGGGAACATCACCGACTTCGGCACCAACCAGGCCTTCGTCCAGCACGTCCTGGCCATGGACACCACGTTCAAGGACGACGACCTGATGTGGCGGGCCATCACGGACAAGGGGCTCGAGAACACCGCCTACGTCGCCATCATCGTGTGGGAGACGCTGGCCGCGCTCGTACTGATCGCCGGGACCGTGCTGTGGTTCCGGCGCGACGACGGCCGCGCGCGGCGCGTCTCCACCTACGGTCTGCTGATGCTCGTCCTGCTCTTCGGCGCCGGGTTCATCGGGATCGGCGGCGAGTGGTTCTCCATGTGGCAGTCCAAGACCTGGAACGGCCTGGACGCCGCGACCCGGGTCCTGGTCCTCACCGGCCTCGCGCTCGTCGTCGTCCAGCTGTCGGGCCGGTCGGCCACGGAACCGGCCACCGAACCGGCCACCGAAGCGGCCAGGAAGGACTGAGCGGGCCGGCCGCGGGCGCCCGGCCCTGCCGCCGCCTCGTCAGCCGACGTTCGCCCGCAGCATCGACGCGCCGAGCGGGGTCAGGGTGTGCAGGACGCTCGCGGCCTGCCGCTGGCTGGTGATCAGGCCCGCGTCGCGCAGCACGGTGGTGTGCTGGCTGATCGAGGACGCGGACACCCCGGCGACGCGGGCGAGTTCACCGGTGGTCGCGCCGGCGGCGGCCGCGCGCAGCACGGTGGCCCGGGTGCCGCCGAGCAGCGCGGCCAGGGAGGCCCCGGCGCTCCGGACGGGGCTCGGCTGCTGGTGCAGCGGGTACACGAGGACCGGCTCCATCGCGGGGTCGGCCATCGTGGTCGGGGTCTGCCAGCAGAAGTAGGACGGTATGAGCTTCAGACCGCGACCGCCGAGCCTGAGGTCCCGGTCGACGGTGGGATGGCCGACGTGCAGGACCGGTCGGCGCCAGCGGATGTCCGGCCCCAGACCGGCGAGCACGGCCTCGACCCCGCCGTCCAGCAGCGCCCGGCACCGGACGGCCCGGTCCGCGTCGATGCGCGCCTGGATCTCCTCGCCGTACGGCGCGATCGCGGTGTCGTGGTAGTCCCGCAGCGCCCGGACCAGCTCACCGCGCCCGTCCGGGCGGGCCAGTTCCGGCAGCCGGGGCGGGGCCCCCGAGAACTCGGCGAGGGTGCGCAGCTCGCCCAGCACCCGCCGGGCCGGGGTGGCGAGGACGGCCTCCAGGCCCGCCGCCAGCCCCTCGGACGACTCGGCCGGATTGAGGAAGTCCGGGTAGTAGGGCCCGCGGTGGAAGAGCGGCAGCAGCATCTCCCGCAGGACCCGCTGCTGTCCGCCCTCCCGTAAGCGCTGGCACGTGCCGCGGTACCAGTGCGCGTACGCCCAGCGGCCCTGCCTGGTCTGGAAGCGGTGCAGACTCTGCCCGATCTCCCACAGCGGGTCCGGCTCGTGGACGACACGGGTCCGGGCGAGATCGACGTCCGTGAAGTGAATGCGGAGCATGGCGGTCCCCACCCCCATGGGCCCTGGTCCGGAGCCGGTTCCTCCAGCATGGCCAGCGCCGTCCGCGACTGAACACCACGAAACCCGAAAAACTTCTGGAGCATCGGGTTCCTCCTCCTTGACCTGTGCCTTTCAGGCCACGCCACACATCGTGGCCACCGCTGGGCACCTCTGCGACCGTGAATCCCGTCCATGCCGTCCCCACCCTGCTCAGCCACAGTTCAGGGAGCGAGAACATGAAGAGAATGTCAGCCGTCGCCGCCGGCGTCGCCCTGCTGCTCGGCACGGCGGCCGGTACCGCCGCCGCCGACTCGTCCGGAGGTTCCGTCCTCGCCGGCTCCGCGTCGTCGGCCCTGTCCGCGCAGGTCGCCAAACCCGCGGCCGTCCCCGCCGGCTGCTCCGCCGGCTACCTGTGCTTCTGGGTCAACGCCGGCTACAACGACGGACCGGGCAAGCTGTCCGGGTCGAACGCCAACTGGACCGCCTTCCCGCACTCGACCTGCCAGACCAAGACGTGGAACGACTGCGCCTCGTCGCTCTACAACGACGGCGTGAACGACAACGCCGTGGTGTACACCGACGCCAACTACTCGGGCAGTTCCGGAACGATCGCCAGGGGCACCGGCGGAGACGTCAGCGCGGCCTGGAACGACGTCATCTCGTCCAACTCGTGGGTGGCGCCCTGACCGCGCCCCGTCCCCGGTGACGCCGTGACGGGCGACCGGCTCCACCCCGGCCGCCCGTCGCGGGCACCCCCCGTCGCCCACCGCGGGCACCGCTCGTCCCCCTCGCCGGTCCCAGTCGCAGGAGCACCTCCACGATGCCGACGGCCACCCCGCAAACCGCCCGTCCCACCGCCTCCCCCCTCCGTACGCCCGGCATCGGCGGCCTCCTCGCCTGCGTCGCCGCGGGTGCTCTCGCGCTCACGGGATGCGCGGGCACCTCGGCACCGCAGGCTGCCGCCCGGACCCCCGTGATCACGCCGGCCGGTCTCGACCTGCTGACCGACTCCGGGACCTACCCGGCCGCCGAGCGGTCCCTGACCCGCGCGGAGTCCCAGCTCGTCGCCTCCTGCATGACGGCCAGGGGGCTGCGTTACGTGGTCGTCGACTCCGCGTCCGCCGCCGCGACCGCGCCGAGCGCCCAGGTGGACCTCGGGCGGCGGCGCAGCCAGGGGTACGGGCTGTACGACCAGTACGCGGCGACCACCGGGAAGAAGCCACCGGCCGCCGCCCCCGAGACGCCTTCGGCGAACGACGCGTACGTCCGCCGGCTGCCCGCCGCCGCCGCGGCCGCCTACATGACGGCACTGCGCGGCGGCACGTCCGACCTGCGTACGTTCCGCATGGCGGAGGGCACCCTGGAGTTCTCGGTGAAGGGCTGCGAGGCGGACAGCCGCCGACGGCTGTACGGGAGCCTGACCACGTACGCGGAGCTGGCGGTCATCCCCCAGAACCTGAACGCCGCGCTCACCACCAGGGTGCAGCGCGACGGCGCCTATCGGGCCCTGATGCGCGAGTGGAGCACGTGCATGGCGGCCCGGGGTTACCACTACGCGCTGCCGAGCGACGCCCAGGCCCGGCTCAAGGCGTCGTACGCGCGCTCCGGTGCCACTGGGGCGCTGCGCAGGCAGGAGATCGCGACCGCGGTGGCGGACGGCTCCTGCGCGCTGCGGCTGCGGATCCCCTCCGAGGTCGTGACGATCAGGAAGCGGCTGGCCGGTTCCGCGCTCACCTCACGGCAGCGGGCCGCCATGGCGGCGCTGACGGAGGACTGGCAGCGGGCGACGGCGACCGCGCGGCGGATCGTCCGGCCGTCCGGCACCGCCGGCTGACGCCTACTTGACCACCGTCACCTTGGTGTCGGGTTCCGTGCCGAAGGTCCACAGGGCCGCGCCGTCCGCCTTGCGCATGCGGATGCCGCTGGTCTGCTTGCCGGCGGCAGGGGGCGGGGAGGCGCCGTCGACCGCGTTGGAGAAGGCGATCGACAGGCCCGACTTCGCGGCGAAGTAGAGGATGTGCTCGATCTGGACGCCGTCCGAGCCGGTCGTGGACGCCAGCGTCTTGGAGATCGTGTAGGTGCCGGGGTCGGGGCTCACCGTCCCCGGCCACACCGTGAACGTACGGGTCGCCTTGTCGCTCGCGTCCACCAGCCAGACCCGCTTGTCGCCCAGCGCGTAGACGACCCGGCGGCCGGTGCCGGAGGCCGCCGGGACGTCGGGGGCCTTCGCCGGGGCCGGGGACGCGGAGGGGTGGGCGCCCGCCGACGCGCTCGCCGACGGCCGGACCGTCGCGGCCGTGGGGTGCGGCCCCCTGTCGGCCTGTACGGCGAGGAAGGCGACGGCCACCGTCGCCCCCGCCGTCAGTCCGGTGACCGTGACCCAGGAGGGCAGTAGGGCAGCCACGGGTACGCATCTCCTCCGCTATGAGGCCCCCTGTACAGACGACAGAGGTCGGATCATCGTACCGGGCCGCACCCGGGCGCCCGGCCGTTCAGTCCAGCACCGGCAGCAGCTCCGGCAGGTGCCCGTCGGACGCCTCCGCCGCCAGCCGCCGCTCCTCGGACACCTCGCCGTACAGCGTCGTCCGCGGCCGCGCCGGACGGCCCGCCGCCTGCGCCACGGCGACCAGGTCGCGTACCGACTTGTACGAGCCGTACGACGACCCCGCCATCCGCGAGATCGTCTCCTCCATGAGCGTGCCGCCCAGGTCGTTGGCGCCCGAGCGGAGCATCTCCGCCGCCCCTTCCGTGCCCAGTTTCACCCAGCTCGTCTGGATGTTCGGGATGTGGGGGTGCAGGAGGAGCCGGGCCATCGCCGTCACCGCGCGGTTGTCGCGCATGGTCGGACCCGGGCGGGAGATGCCCGCCAGGTAGACCGGTGCGTTGGTGTGGATGAAGGGGAGCGTCACGAACTCCGTGAAGCCGCCGGTCCGCTGCTGGATGCGGGCCAGGGTGCGCAGGTGCCCGAGCCAGTGCCGGGGCTGGTCGACATGCCCGTACATCATCGTGGACGAGGACCGGATGCCCACCTCGTGGGCCGTGGTGACGACCTCGATCCAGGTGGCGGTGGGCAGTTTGCCCTTGGTCAGCACCCAGCGGACCTCGTCGTCGAGGATCTCGGCGGCCGTGCCGGGGATGGTGTCCAGGCCCGCCTCCTTCGCCGCCGTCAGCCACTCGCGGATCGACAGGCCGGTGCGGGTCGCGCCGTTCACCACCTCCATGGGGGAGAAGGCGTGCACGTGCATGCCGGGGACCCGCTCCTTCACCGCCTTCGCGATGTCGAAGTAGGCCGTGCCCGGCAGGTCGGGGTGGATCCCGCCCTGCATGCAGACCTCCACCGCGCCGACGTCCCACGCCTGCTGCGCCCGGTCGGCGACCTGGTCGAGGGAGAGCGTGTACGCGTCGGCGTCGGTGCGGCGCTGCGCGAAGGCGCAGAACCGGCAGCCGGTGTAGCAGACGTTGGTGAAGTTGATGTTGCGGGTGACGATGTACGTCACGTCGTCGCCGACGGCCGACTTCCGGACGTCGTCGGCGATCCGGGCCAGCGCGTCCAGCGCCGGGCCGTCCGCGTGGAGGAGGGCGAGGGCCTCGGCGTCCGTGAGCTTCGTGGGGTCGTCGGCGGCGGTGGCCAGGGCCTCGCGGACGTCGGTGTCGATGCGCTCCGGTGCCATGCCGGGGGCCGCCGCCTCGCGCAGGGCGCCCCAGTCGCCGTACACCTCGTCGAAGTCGTCGCGGCGGTCCGCCGTACGGCCCTCGGTGTCGATGGCGGTGTGCAGGTCGGTGCGCCCGGTGGCGACGAAGACCTCCTCCGGCTCCTGCCACGGACGGCCCTCGACCACCGCGTCGGCGACCGCGAGGCCGGTGGCCGGGTCCGCCAGGGCCGCGATGTGCGGGCGCAGCCGCGGGTCCAGCCAGGGCTCGCCGCGGCGGACGAACTCCGGGTACACGCAGAGGCGTTCGCGCAGTTCGAAACCGGCGGCCGCCGACTTCGCCGCCAGTTCCTCGATCTGCGGCCAGGGGCGTTCGGGGTTGACGTGGTCGATGGTGAGCGGGGAGACGCCGCCCCAGTCGTCGATCCCGGCCGCGATCAGCCGCTCGTACTCGCTGTCCACCAGGTTCGGCGGCGCCTGGATGTTGCCGGCCGGTCCCATCACCAGCCGCGCCACCGCCACCGCCGCCACCAGTTCGTCCAGCTCGGCGTCCGGCATGCCGCGCATCGCCGTGTCCGGCTTGGCGCGGAAGTTCTGGATGATCAGTTCCTGGACGCCGTGGTACGACCGGGCCACCCGGCGCAGCGCGAAGAGCGACTCGGCGCGCTCCTCGTACGTCTCGCCGATGCCGATCAGGATCCCGGAGGTGAACGGGACGGAGGAGCGGCCGGCGTCCTCCAGGACCCGCAGCCGGACGGCGGGCTCCTTGTCCGGGGAGCCGTGGTGCGGGCCGCCGGGCTCCGACCAGAGCCGGGTCGCGGTCGTCTCCAGCATCATCCCCATCGACGGGGCGACCGGCTTCAGGCGCTGGAAGTCGGTCCAGGACAGCACCCCGGGGTTGAGGTGGGGCAGCAGGCCGGTCTCCTCCAGGATCCGGACGGAGATGGCGCGGACATAGGCGATCGTGTCGTCGTACCCGTGCGCGTCGAGCCATTCCCGCGCCTGAGGCCACCGCTCCTCCGGCTTGTCGCCGAGGGTGATCAGGGCCTCCTTGCAGCCGAGGGCCGCGCCCTTGCGGGCGACGTCCAGGACCTCGTCGGGGGACATGAACATCCCGTGCCCGGCCCGGCGCAGCTTGCCGGGCACGGTGACGAACGTGCAGTAGTGGCACTTGTCCCGGCACAGGCGGGTGAGGGGGATGAAGACGCTCTTCGAGTACGTGATGACGCCGGGCCGGCCCGCCGCTTCGAGGCCCGCGTCCCGCACCCGGGCGGCGGAGGCGGCGAGGTCGGTCAGGGCCTCGCCGCGCGCCTGGAGGAGTACGGCGGCCTCGGCGACGTCGAGGGCGACGCCGTCCC
The DNA here is from genome assembly GCF_040703965.1 of Streptomyces sp. NPDC006655. Taxonomy (NCBI): domain Bacteria; kingdom Bacillati; phylum Actinomycetota; class Actinomycetes; order Kitasatosporales; family Streptomycetaceae; genus Streptomyces; species Streptomyces sp. NPDC006655. Next base: position 51,894 of record NZ_JBEYJU010000022.1, read on the forward strand.
GGGCGCGTTTGAGGGCGCGACGCATGGAGTTCTCGGTGGGGCCGGTTCCGGAGGTCGCGGAAGTCGTCATTCCTTGAGCATACGTAGGGGCTCCGCGGGTCCGGCGGGACCGGGGGGGGCGTGCGGTGCGGGGCCGGGTGCGGCTGCGTCGTGGCTGTTCGCGCAGTTCCCCGCGCCCCTGAAGGGGCGCGGACAAGCGGGCGCCACGATGAGCGCCCCCTCAGGGGCGCGGGGAACTGCGCGAGGAACCACGACGGACCCGCACTCCCCCCGTCACCCCGGTCCGGCAGCCGCGACGGCTCCCCCGCTCACAGGTACTGCGCGCACGCGTCCAGCACTCCCAGCACCTCCCCCTCCCCCGCCGGCGGCAGTTGCACCACCACCTCCTCGATGCCCAGCTCCGCGTAGTGCGCCAGCTTCCCCGGCGTCGGGTACACGGCGTACGGCACCACCTGGAGCGCCGCCGGGTCCCGCCCCGCGTCCTCCCACACGCTCCGCAGCACCGGCAGCGACTCCGTCAGCCCGCGCCCGCCGATGGGCAGCCACCCGTCCGCGTACTCCGCGATGTGCGCGAACAGCTTCGGCCCCGCCGCCCCGCCGACCAGCGTGCGCGGACCGACCACCGGCCCGCGCGGCTTCTGCACCGGCTTGGGGTGGGCGGAGGAGGCCCGTACGCTCCCGAACTCGCCCTCGTACCCGGTCGGTTCCGCCGCCCACAGCGCCCGCATCAGGGCCATCCGGTCCCGGGTCAGCTCCCGCCGCGTCCGCCAGGTCACGCCGTGGTCCGCGGCCTCCTCCACGTTCCAGCCGAAGCCGACGCCGAGGGTGAAACGGCCGCCGGAGAGGTGGTCGAGCGTGGCGATCTGCTTGGCGAGGTCGATCGGGTCGTGCTGGGCGACCAGGGTGATGCCGGTGCCGAGGCCGAGGCGCTCGGTGACGGCGGCGGCCTGGCCGAGGGCGACGAAGGGGTCGAGGGTGCGGCCGTACTCGCGCGGCAGTTCCCCGCCCGCCGGATACGGGGTGGTCCGCTCGACCGGGATGTGGGTGTGCTCGGGCAGGTACAGACCGGCGAAACCGCGCGCCTCCAGCTCACGGGCGAGGCGGACGGGGGCGACGGTCTCGTCGGTGAGGAAGATCGTGACGGCTATACGCATGCCCCATCTGTACCGGTGGTGGCTCGATCTGTCCATACCGACTGGTCGGCATCACCCGTCCCACCGTTCACACCGCTCCGCACATGACATACGGATGCCTGTGGATCCCCTCTCCTTCCAGGGGAGTTCACGTCCGGCGGGGAGAGTGAGCGGCATGTGTGAGGACACGCACGGCATCGGCAGACGCGCGCTGATCGTGACGGGCGCCACCGCAGCCCTTACGTTGGGAACCGTGAGCTTCGCAGCGGCGGACGGTCAGCACCAGGAGACCCGCACGGTACGCGGCACGCTGCCACCCGGCTGCCCGGACTTCGTGTACGTACCGGTCGAAGTCCCGCCCGGCGTACGGGAGATCAAGGTCTCCTACACCTACGACAGACCGAGCGTCCCGGCCGGCACCCCGGGCAACGCGCTCGACATCGGCGTCTTCGACCAGCACGGCACCGAACTGGGCGGCAAGGGCTTCCGGGGCTGGTCCGGCGGCGCCCGCACGGAGTTCTTCGTCCGCGCCGACGACGCGACCCCCGGCTACCTCCCCGGCCCGGTGGGCGCCGGTACCTGGCACATCGCGCTGGGCCCCTACACGGTGGCCCCGCAGGGACTGTCGTACGAGCTGACGATCACCCTGACCTACGGCGAACCCGGCACCCCCGTCCGCCCGGTCTACCCGCCGCAGCGGGCCAAGGGGCGCGGCCGGGACTGGTACCGGGGCGACTGCCACCTGCACTCCTGGTACTCCGACGGCCGCCGTACCCCCGCCGAGATCGCCGCCCTCGCCCGGGCCGCCGGCCTGGACTTCATCAACTCCTCCGACCACAACACGCACTCGGCGCACGCGCACTGGGCCGACCAGGCCGGCGACGACCTGCTGATCATGCTCGGCGAGGAGATCACCACGAGGAACGGCCACGTGGTCGCCCTCGGCACCGACCCGGGCACCTTCGTCGACTGGCGCTACCGGGCCCGGGACAACCGCTTCGGCCACTTCGCGCAGCAGATCCACAAGGCCGGTGGCCTGGTCGTACCGGCGCACCCGCACGCCACGTGCGTGGGCTGCGCCTGGAAGTTCGGGTTCGGGGACGCGGACGCGGTGGAGGTCTGGAACGGGCCGTACACCCCCGACGACGAGGTGGCCCTCGCCGCCTGGGACGCCACGCTCGTCGCCTCGGTACGGAACAACCGGCGGTGGCTGCCCGGCATGGGCAACAGCGACGCCCACCGCGACCCGGACGTGGTCGGCTCGCCCCAGACGGTCGTCCTCGCCGACGACCTGTCCCGCGAGGCCGTCCAGGAGGGCTTGCGCGCGGGCCGCTCCTACATCGCCGAGTCGAAGAACGTGACCCTGAGCTTCACGGCGACGGGCGGGCGGGGCGAGCGCGCGGGCATCGGCGAACGCCTGGCCGTGGCCGCCGACACCCCAATCACCGTCCGCCTGGAGGCCTCCGGCGTCCCCCGCTGCACGGTGCGCCTCGTCACGGACGAGGGCGTCCTGCTCACCACCGACCCCTTCCCGGTGGCCGGCTCGGGCACGGTCGAATGGCAGACGACGCCCTCCTACGCGGCGTACGTCCGCGCCGAGATCCGCCACGAAACCGCGGCGGGCCCGGTCCCGGGCGCCCTCGCGGCCCTCACCAACCCGATCTTCCTGGGGCGGTGACCTTCAGGACGGGTCCAGGGCACGACGGGCGGCGGTGATGAGGTTGTGGGCGCCGGTCCCGTAGACGGCGGACTCGCGCAAGGTCTTCCAGGTGCGGAGGTAGAGGGCGAGGGTGTCGGAGTCGTCGAGCCAGAGTTCGGCGTGCCAGGTCTCGGTGACGACCTCACGATCGTCGTATATCCAAAAACCCTGCCCTGGCGGAACCTTGAGCGGCACCCCGAGCGGCACGATGCCCAGCTCGACGGTGTCCATACCGATCACGCCTGCCAGACGGTCGAGCTGGGCCGCGAGGACCGAGGGCGAACAGACCAGGGAGCGCAGCACGGGCTCCCAGAGCAGGATGTGGTAGCTCCGGCCCCCGGCGTACAGCAGTTCCTGCCGCTTGACGCGCGAGCGTACGGCGGCCTCGATGTCGCGCGGGGACTGGTGGAGATCGGCGAAGCGGGTGAGGACGGCACGGGCGTAGTCGGGGGTCTGCAGAATGCCGACGATCCACGAGGACTCCCAGGCGCGCAGCACCTTCGAGCCGGCCTGCGCCTCGTTGTGAGCGTCCTGTACGGGCTTGTGTCCGCCCACCAGCTGCCGCCGCCACGAACGGATGTGTGACTCGAATCCCGCCAGGCGAGCGCGCAGTTCCTCGTACGCGGCGGGCCGACCGCAAGCCTCGGCCCACTGCTTGAGGTCCTCCGGAGTGGCGGTCTGCCTGCCCAGCTCCAGCTTGGAGACCTTGGAGCCCGGCCAGCCGAGCTTTCCGGCCAGGGCGGTGCCGGTGAGACGGCCGTCAGCAGCCGAGAACCGCAGCTCCCTCAGGCGTGCTCCGAGGGCTTCGCGGGCCTTCTGGTAGTCCGTGCTCACCGGGCCACACCTGCTCAACGCCTCCTTCGCGGCCATGTCCGCCGCGAACTGCTTGTACGGGACCGCGTAGTGCAGCGCGATGTCCCGCAGTCGGTTGTACTGGTTCACGGTCGCCGGTTCAGTGATCAGCTCTGCGCCCGTGAGGTTGTCGTCATCATCGAAAACGAGGATGGCGACGAGGTGCGCGTCGAAGATCCAGAAATCCTCGTCGGGCAGGTGGACCCGCTGGGCGTCCTCACGCCACATGGTGCGCACGTCCTCCCCCAACGCCGCGTTCTTGTCGCCGTACGCGAGAAGATACAGCTGGCCGGTGGTCGGCGGACTGTCGACGATCCGGACCCGCCCGACGTACGCACCGTCATCGGTCTTCGCACGGATCGTGCGGCTCCATTCGGTGTCCAGGTCCCAGGTGGGGGCCTCGCCCCGGACGAACTGAGCGTATGTGTCGGTGAGTTCGTCGGAAGCGTAGCGCTTCCGCATCTCCAGGTGCCACGCACTGTGCTGGAACTTCTCGAAGAGCCGGCCGAACTGGTCCAGACCGATGATCCGCGGCCTCGGATCACGCTGCTTAGGGCCGAAGTCGACCAGGGTGTTGCGCGGGACCACGATCGGGATCTCATCCGTACCCAGGTGCTGGAGCCGTGCGATGGCCTCGGGGTCGGTGAGGCGTGGCCCGTGCACGATGATCTCGCCCGAGTCAAGGTCTTCATGCACAGCAGGGCAGCCGCCCTCGCCGCTGCCTGTGCCGTTGAAGCGCAGTCGTCGGGTCATGACCTGCATCCCTTCCGTGGTGACCTGACCGATCACCACAGCATCGCCGGGCCCGGGGACCGGGACCATAGAGCCCAGCCGCCTTTGCGAGAAAAACCGAGCCAAAAAATCAACAAGATGAGAAAAATCGAGAAAACCGCGTAGTGCCGACGAACTGCCCAGCTCTAGCGTCCGGTTCATGGCACCGAAGAACGTGCAGGACGCCACCGACACAGAGGCGACGGTCGATGCGCTCAGAACCGCCCTGGACAGAGAAGAACCAACCGTCGGCTCCCTGGTCGTCGACACCGCCCGCGACCTGCTCGGCTACGTGATGGGCCAGGAAGGCCCCTACGTCCAACTGCGCCCGGTGGCCGGGAATGGGACGCCGACCCCGGTCAGGTCCGGCGGGCCACAGACGAAGAGCGACTGAGAGCAGTGACCGAACGCACCCGCGCCATGAACTCGTTCAGCAGCGGCGGCATCTTCCGGTAACCCAGCCGACCGAGGAAGACCGCCGGACACGACCCCTCTCCGAAGGATCGAAGGAGTAGTCGATGACCGTCACGCTCGACCGACCTGCAAGCACCCGCACCCGCGACCCGAAGGAACTCCTCAGCGCCGTCCAGCCCCACATCAAACACCTGACGATCAACGTGCTGAACGGCGGCATGTCGCTGTGGGACGGTGAGGTCTCGCTCCTGCTCCGCGACCACACGATGGTCCGCGACATGGCCGAGCGCATTCTCGGCAACGCCGTCATGTACACCATCGGCTGCATGGAGCACCCGGAGGTCCACCTCGGTGTGGGCAAGCTCGTCGACATCGGCGACCACCAGCTCATCCTCGACACACCGGTGTGGTGGGCCCTCTGTGACGTGTACAACGAGGGCCGCTTCAAGCACCACGCCCCGTTCATCGAGCGCCGACGCGACGGTCTGTGCCTGCGCACGGCGGACTTCCTGAAGTCCATCGGCTTCGAGGTCGACGACGACCTGTGGGCGGTCGACGGCACGGACTGCTCACCGTGCGACAACAAGGTCCCCGACAGCCACTGAACGGTTCTACGCTGGGCCTCTGTCCCCGGTCTCCGGCGGACACGGGCCCAGCCTTTTCGACGAAGGACTTGCCTTGCCCGCACAACACGACATCGCCGCCGAGACGGAGCTGTGGGACACCTTCGCCACTTCCGCTTTCAAGGACGACGCGGAGCCGGACTTCTGCTGGACCCAGTACGCCGGCCACGGCCCCGGCCCCGAACTGCTCGGCGACCCGCGCGCCGTCCTGGAGATCGGCTGCGGCACCGGCCGAGCCCTCGCCCACCTCGCCCAGCGCGGAATCTGCGCTCGCGGTGTCGACCTTTCTCCCGTCATGGTCGAGAAGACCACCACCAAGTGGGGGCGCACAGGCGCGGAGTTCGTGTGCTCCGAGGTGCTGGAGTACCTGAGCACACACGAGGACACGTACGACGCCGTCTACTCGATCTTCGGAGCAGCCTGGTTCACCGATCCGGGCCGCCTCTTCCCCCTCGTCCGCCGACGGCTCAACCCGGGTGGCGTCTTCGTCTTCTCACAGCCTCCGGCCATCCCCGGCGCTTACGGACCGCAGGGCATGTACAAGGGGGGCTTCGCAGGCAAAGCGATGTTCACCTACCGCTACAGCTACCGTCCGGCCGTCTGGGAGCGCCTGCTCACCCGGGCCGGATTCGCCACGGCCCACGCAGAGGTCCTTGACGCGCCTCACCCAGGGCACATCGGGACCCTTTTGGTCCGCGCTGTCGCGATGTGAACCACGGTGGACCCCTACACGGTCGCCCCAGGGGCTGTCGTACAAGCGGACTGCAGCGGCACTTCCCGCGAAGCGCTCAGCGGCGGCCGTCCCGTCCGCTCGCGCTGCGCCGCAGTTCGCGCCGCAGCGCGCGTCGTTGCTTTCCCGGCAGGGTGGCGGCCAGCTCGCCCACCGGGGCGACGTCGTGACCTTCGCCGTTCCGGCGGCCCCGGCACCACCACACCGGCGGCCCCGCCGCGTCCGTCGCCCCCGGGTACCAGTCGGCGCCGGTCCCCGCGGGACGCGGGTGCATGCCGAGCTTGTGCTCGCCGCAGACCGGCCAGACCTGCCAGAGCAGCTCCACCAGGGTCTCCTGCGCCGCGTCCGCTACCACAAGCAGCACCGTCGCCTCGTCGTCCGGCTCCAGCGGGTCGCCCTCCTCGGGGTCGTACGCGTTCACCTGGTTGCCCTGCCAACGGCCGTCGGGCATCGCCACGTGGACCCGCCCCCTGTCGGTCTCCCATGGGTCGACCATCAGCACCAACGGGTCCTGCCCCGGCAGGGTCGCCGTCACGTCACGGTTGACCACGGCGAGCGCGGCCTCCAGCTTCGGCCACTCACCGGGCTCGACCGGCCGGGGCTCCGGGAGCCGCGGGCGGTCGTGACCAGGACCGATGCGGTGATACGAGAAGTAGCTCACCGGGGCATCGTGCCATCCGCGCTGTCCTGGTCGTCTTCGCCCGCTATGAACCGGCGTCGTACCACAGGTCGACGCTGTGCGCGTCGACGAGGGCGCTGATACCGGTCAGGACGTCGCCGACGGGCCGCGGGCCGAGCCGGCGACCGTCACGCAGGCGCACTGCGACGAGATCGTCGGCGGCTTCCCTGGCGCCGATCACGGCCTGGTAGGGAACCAGGCGCGCCGCCCGGACGCGTGCGCCCAGAGTGCCGCGCTCCGGGCCCGCGATCTCGGCCCGCAGCCCGAGGCCGACGCAGCGACGGGCGAGCGCTTCGGCCTGCGGCAGTTCGGTGTCGGAGACGGGGAGGATCACCAGTTGGGTGGGGGCGAGCCAGGCGGGGAAGGCCCCGCCATGGTGTTCTACGAGATGGGCGACGGCTCGCTCCACGCTGCCGATGATGCTGCGGTGGACCATGACCGGGCGGTGTCTGGCGCCGTCCGCGCCGATGTAGTGCAGGTCGAACTGCTCGGGCTGGTGGAAGTCGACCTGGACGGTGGACAGGGTGGACTCCCGGCCGGCCGCGTCGGTGACCTGGACGTCGATCTTGGGGCCGTAGAACGCGGCCTCCCCCTCGGCCGCCTCGTAGGCCAGGCCGGACTGGTCGAGGACGTCGGTCAGCAGGGCGGTGGATCGCCGCCACTTCTCGGGTGCGGCCACGTACTTGCCGCCGGGCCCCGGAAGGGAGAGCCGGTAGCGGGTCGCGGTGATGCCGAGCGCCTGGTACGCCCGACGGATCATCTCCAGCGCCGCACGCGCCTCTTCGGCCACCTGGTTCAGGGTGCAGAAGATGTGCGCGTCGTTGAGCTGGATGGCCCGGACGCGGGTCAGCCCGCCGAGCACCCCGGAGAGTTCGGCGCGGTACATGCCGCCTAGTTCGGCCATCCGCAGCGGCAGTTCGCGGTAGCTGTGGGACCGGGAACGGTAGATGACCGCGTGGTGCGGACACAGGCTCGGCCGCAGGACGACCTGCTCGCCGCCCAGTTCCATCGGCGGGAACATGTCGTCGCTGTAGTGCGCCCAGTGCCCGGAGATCTCGTACAGCTCCCGTTTGCCGAGCACCGGCGAGTACACGTGCTGGTAGCCGGCTCGCCGCTCGGCGGCGCGGATGTACTCCTCCAGGGCGTGCCGTACGGTCGCGCCGTCGGGCAGCCAGTAGGGCAGGCCGGCGCCGATCAGCGGGTCGGTGTCGAACAGGTCGAGTTCCCGGCCGAGTCTGCGGTGGTCGTGCACAGTGGTCATCGCGGTCTCCCTCGCTGGTTGCGGGGCAGGAGACCGGGCCTACGACGAAGCCCCGGGGCACCTGCCCCGGGGCTTCGCATCAGGTCGTCTGTCAGCGCGCCGGGACACTCTCCGGCGTCGTCGTCATGGCAGCGCGCTTCATGCCGGTCACCGTAGCAAGGGCCCCGGGCACCCGCCGGTCATTTTCGGAGCCGTGCCCACTGTCGACGGCACGGGCGAACCGCCGCGAAAACCGCGTGCCCCCGCCGCCGCGCCTCCCTACGCTGCCCGTCATGGACAGCGCCTGGGCCGAGGGGATCGTCAACGTCGTCGATGTCGAGGCGACCTGCTGGGCCGGTGCTCCGCCGCCCGGCGAGGTCAGCGAGATCATCGAGGTCGGGCTGACCGTCGTCGATCTGACGGCCGGTGAGCGGCTGGCCCGGCACCGGATCCTGGTGCGGCCCGCCCGGTCGGCGGTCAGCGCGTTCTGCACGGAGCTGACCGGCCTCACCCAACCCGAGGTCGACAGGGGAGTCAGCTTCGCCGAGGCGTGCCGGCTGCTGGCGGCCGAGCACCGCGCGGGCGCCCGGCCCTGGGCCAGCTGGGGCGACTACGACCGCCACCAGTTCACCCGGCAGTGCGGGGCGACCGGGACGCCCTACCCCTTCAACCGCCGCCACACCAATGCCAAGGCCGCCTTCACCGAGGCGTACGGCCTGCGCAAACGCCCCGGTATGGCACGGGCCCTGGAGATCGCCGGGCTGCCGCTCGAAGGACGGCACCACCGCGGCGAGGACGACGCCTGGAACATCGCGTCCCTCGTGCTCCTCCTCTCCGCACGGGGCGAATGGCCGGCTCCGGTGGAACACCGCGCCTGACGCCAGGTCTTCCTCGTCGTCCGCACACCAGGTGCGGGTGGCCGATCCGGATCGGTGGAGGACGTCACCGACGCCATGTGCAGCGCCTGCCTGTCCTTGCGCTCAGGTCAGGTTCACCACGGGAGGTTCCCGGACCGGTCGATGAACTGTCCCGTCGGTCCGTCGGGGCCGATCGTCGCGAGGGTCACGATGGCCTGGGCACCGTCGGCGATGCTGTGTCCGAGGCCGCCGGTGAAGTCGGTCGCGGTCTGCCCAGGGTCCGCGGCGTTGACCTTCACGTCCTTCAGTTCCTTGGCGTACTGGGTCGTGAGCATGGTGACCGCGGCCTTCGAGGCGGAGTAGAGGGGCAGGGCGTACTGCGACTCGATCCGCGCCGGGTCCTGGGTCATGCCGAAGGAGCCCATCCCGCTGGACACGTTGACGATGACAGGGTTCGGCGACTTGCGCAGCAGCGGGAGAAAAGCGTGCGTGACGCGTACGAGCCCGACGACGTTCACGTCGAGCACGGCGCTCATGTCGGCCGCGGTGAACTCCTCGACGGGACCGATCTTGCCGAGGACGCCGGCGTTGTTGACCAGGACGTCGATCGTTCCCTCATGAGCGGCGACATCCGCGGCCGCGGCCCGGACCGAGGCGTCGTCGGTCACGTCGATCTGCACGAACCGGGCGCCGAGCGACTGGGCCGCTGCCCGGCCGCGCTCACGGTCGCGGGCACCGAGGAGGACGGTGTGCCCCGCCTCGATGAGGCGCCGAGCGGTCTCAAAACCGAGGGACTTGTTGGCTCCGGTGATGAATGTGGTGGTCATGCTGGCTCCTCCTGGCCCGAACAACGCGGTGGTGCGCCGTTCACGCACTCCATGCTGGGTGCCGGGGAGGGTTGCCGGGAGCTACGGCACTTCCTGGTACAGCGCGTACCACCCACCGGCCCGGTCCACGGACGAGGTGGAATACGGCTCCTCATCCCCGAGGAGACATCCTCTGGACCCCGATGGCGGCGAGGAGTTCGAGTTTGCTGCGGGCGTCGGTGCCTGGTTGCGGCGTGTACACCACCAGACGGAGGTTCGTGTCCTGGGTGTTGAGGATGTCGGAGTTCATGGTGATCTCGCCGACATCCGGGTGCTGGACGGTTTTGTGCGCACTCGTGTGACCGCCCACCGCCCGGCGGCTCCACAACTCGCGGAACCGCGGGCTGAGGTTCAGCCTCGACACCAATGCCGCGAGGTCGGGATCGTCGGGGTACCGGCTCGTCGTCGCGCGCAGGTCGGCGACCAGGGACTCCTCGAACGCCGCCCGTTCGACCGCCGTCTGCCGGACCCGGGGCAGCTCACCCAGGAGCTGCCAGACCAGGACGTTGCGGTCTCCCACGCCGTGGACCGTGGGATCGCCGAACGTGGCCGCGAACAGCGGATTCCAGTGCAGCAACTGCCAGGTGGCGTCGTACACCGCCAACGGGTTGCCGGCGAGCTGGTCCACGATGCGGTACAGGCTCCCTGGAATCATGCGGGGCACCCGGCTCGGATCCGCCGCATGACCGGCCATGCGCAACAGGTGCGCATGCTCGTCGTCGGACAGCTGCAGGGCGCGAGCCAGGGCCGAGCAGACCTGCGCCGAGGGGGTCGCCACCCGTCCCTGCTCCAGCCTGACCACGTACTCGACCGAGATGCCGGCCAGCGTCGCCAGCTCCGCGCGTCGCAGACCGGGGACCCGACGCGGTGAGCCGTGCGTGAAGCCCACCGCCGCAGGGTCCAGCCGGTCCCGCCATGCCCGCAGCGCGGCACCGAGTTGGTTCATGCACACCATCCTCCCGCACCCCCCGCCGCGCTGGGTGGTACGCGCTGTACCACGAAGCCCCGTGCCTACGGCCGACGCTTCCGTGGGCTCGGTAAGGCCCGGCCAGGAGTTCGCCCCTGGCCGTTGAACGAGAAGCTGAGAGAAACAGGTCAGTCCACGACGTGCGGATCACGGAAGCAGTACACGACGGTCACGCCCATGCCCGGTGTGTGCGTGTACACGACCGTGATCGCCTCCGCCGATCCCGGGCAAGCGGGGTGGTGAACGTGTACTCCACGGACGGAGGTCGCCACCCGGGGATCTCGCGGCCGGTCGCCGGGTCCCGGGCGATGGCGGCGAGCGCCTCCCGGACCACTTCCCGCTCCCCCTCCGTCAGGTCACCGAACGCCTTCCTCGCGGGCTCGGCCTCCTCCAACGGGACTTCGTTCACCCGCCGCCGCCTTCAACTCGCGCGCCTTCGAGAGCCGTCATGATCTCGGCCGAGTTCCTGATCAGGACGCGGTGCCTATAGGCGCGGACCACCGCGGCCGCGCCTGCGAAATCATTGGTCGGGGAGGCTCCTGTGGCGGCCGCCAGCTCCGCTTCGAAGCGCTCGCGATCGCCTGGGAAGCCGTAGCGGCTGAGCGCGCTGCGCAGGTCGTCCACGGTCCGGATCTCCGGGAGGGGCATCGCTCCCCAGCCGTGCTCGGGCTGTGCGCTCGTGATCAGCTCCTGAGGGACGGACATCGCTCCAGCTCCCAGTATGGCCCTGGTCACCACGTCGCCGCCCCGGCTCCGCACTCCGCCCACATCACCTTGCCGCCCTTCGACGTGCCCAGTTCACGGAGTACCGACGCGCCCCACCTGTCCGCGCAGGCCCGCACCAGGGGCAGGCCGCGGCCGTGCTCGGCGTCGGGTGGAGGTGGTGGGGCGGGGGCGGTCGAGAAGCCGGGCGGGACGTGCGGGTCCGTGTCCCATACGGTCACGCGGAGGCGGCCGCTGTCGGCCGAGCGGAGCCGGAGCGCGTACGGCCCCTTCGTATGACAGTGCGCGTTGGCCAGGAGCTCCGCCGCCACCAGCTCCGCGGTCGGGGCCAGCTCCGGGAGCCTGTGCGCGGCGAGGACCAGTCTCAGGGTGCCCCGAGCGATACCCGGTGCGCGTGGATCGTGCGGAAGGTGCAGGGTGTACGCCCAGGACGGGGATACGGTGGCCATGGGAAGTCTCCGATCTGTGAGGAGAGTTGGACAGGTGCCCGGTGTCTCTGCCATGGCGTCCCACGGTGCGCTTCCGGGAGTGGCGCCCGCAACGACGATAGGGGCTGAGCAAATGTCATTTGCGATGCATGGGGATACTTCGGGCGGCTTTCCCCCGTGTGAGTGACTCACGACGGAACAGACGTCCAGGAGGAGCGCACATGTCCGCAAGATCGCCGCTGACGTCCCGTCGACTCCGGGTCGCCGCCGAACTGCGCAAGATGCGCGAGCGCGCGGGCATAACGGCCACCGAGGCGGCCCGGGAACTGGGTACGGGCCAGGGACAGCTCAGCAGCGTGGAGTCAGGCCGGTTCGGCGTGAGTCCCGAGCGGATCAGAGCCCTGGCCTCTATTTACTCCTGCGCGGACCAGGCGTTCGTGGAAGCCCTCGTCGACCTGGCGACGGACAGGACGCTCGGCTGGTGGGAGACCTATCGCGGAATCCTGCCCTCGGGGCTCCTCGACCTGGCGGAGCTGGAACACCACGCCGTGGCCGTACGAACCGCGTACACCTCCCACATGCCGGGCCTGCTCCAGACCGCCGAGCACGCCCGTGAGATCTTCCGGCACGTCATCCCGGCGCCCACCCCACCCGAGGTCGAGCACCGCGTCTCGCACCGCGTCAAACGTCAGGGCGTGCTGTACGGGGCCGACCCGACGCCGTACCGCACCACCGTGCACGAGGCCGCCCTGCACATGCGCGTCGGCGGTCGGACCGTGGCCCGCGCGCAGCTGCGGCACCTGCTCGACATGAGCGAGCTGGAGCACGTCACCATCCGGGTGCTCCCCTTCGACGTCGGCGCGTTCCCTGGATCGGGCCAGTCCATCAACTACCTGTACGGCCCGGTACCGCAGCTCGACACGGCCCAACTCGACCAGTTCCACGGCCCGGTCATGCTCGACGCCGAGGCCCTCCTGGACAAGTACCGCAACTTGCTCGACGTGGTCGAAGCCACCGCTCTCAGCACCGCGAAGTCCCGGGATCTGATCCACTCGATCGCCCAGAACCTGTGAAGGAGCCGACATGTCCCCGCACCGCTGGCAGAAGTCGTCCTACTGCCAGGAAGGCGACGCCTGCGTCCACATATCCAGCGCCCCCACCCTCGTCCGCATAGCCGACGACGATCCGCCCAGGAACGTCCTCACCGTCGGCGTCAAGGCCTTCGGCGGTCTGCTCGACATGGTGAAGACGTCCGGCGGACGGTGACCGTGTCGGGCAGCTGCCGGGATGTGACCGAGACGCGTGCCGAAGGAGCAACGGGAGTCGGCGCCGGGCTCCTCCCCACCCACCCTCAGACGATCCCTACGGAGAGCATGCCGTGCGCCCCGTTCCCACCTGCGTCCTCAGCAGCGGCCAAGCCCCCCGGGTCCAGCATGGACACGCCCTGGACTCGTACGTCCAGATCGGCTCTCTGAGCAAGACGCTCACCGGAACCGTGCTGGCCCGGCTGGCTGCGACGGGGGTGCTTCGGTTGGATGCCCCGTTGGAGGAGTTCCTCCCGGTGCCCCGGGGTACCGGCATCACCCTGAGGCATCTCGCCCAGCACACCTCCGGTCTGCCACGGCTGCCCCCGCACCTGAACCGGCGCGACCCGTACGCCGCCTTCGACGACGCCGCCCTGCACGCCGTACTGCACGGACTGGACACCCTCACCACCACCGCCCCCGGCCACACCGAGGAGTACTCCAACCTCGGGTACGCCATCCTCGGAGCCGCACTCACCTCCGCCACGGGGATGTCCTACCAGGACCTCCTGAACCATCACGTGCTCGGCCCCCTGGACATCACGGAGGTGACCGGCACTCCTCCGCCGGACAGACGCCTGCACAGCCGCGGGCTGTTCGGCCGCCCGCGTCGCCCCTGGACCATGACCGGCGCCATCCTGCCCGCGGGAGGCCTCTGGGCCACCCCGCGGGCCGCCGCCGATCTGGTGGTCGCCCTCCTCGTCGACCGGAAACTGGGAGAGCCCGCCCTGTCCTGGCAGAGATCCGGCCCCGTGCTCTGGCACAACGGCGCCACCGGTGGCGCCTCCGTCTTCGCCGGCGCCGTGCCGGACGGCAGATGGGTCGTGGTGCACCGGCTCACCGGGCAAGCAGAACGCACCGACGAACTGGGCGTCGAGGTCCTGCAGCAGACCGCACCCGGCAACACCGTCGAACTTCAGGACGGTTGAGTCCTACGCGCCGCCGGCGGATGCTCAGCGCGGTTCGGGGAGCAGAACGGAAGCCCCTTCGGCGTACATCCCGGCACACCCCCCGGACCGTCCGCCGGGGCCGCGGCGTCCGCCGGGGCCGCGGCCGACGGTGCGGCCCCGGGCCTGGTCAGCGCACCGGCAGCGACTGGGTGTGCTCGATGCGGACGGCGTCCAGGGCGCGCGGGTCCAGGCCGAGCAACCGCAGCATCGTCGGCGCGATCTGCGTGGTCCGCACCGGCGCGTCGACGCGGACGGCGTGCGGGGTGCCGGCGCCGTAGACGACGAGCGGCACGTCGCGGTCGTCGGCGGCCGCTCCGCCGTGCTCCGCGATCTTGCCCTTGCCGCCGGTGTAGACCACGCCGTACCGGCTGATGCCGAACAGGTCGGGCACGCGCGAGTCGCCGGGCCGGGCGTGGAAGTAACGGGCGGCGGCCGCACCGGCGTACACGGTCCTCAGGCCGCTCGCCGTGAACGGCTTGGCGGCTCCGTCGATGCCGTTGCCGGTGCCGGACCGGGCGAGCAGGTAGGCCTTGGCGAACGCGGTGGCCGCCGGGGAACGGTCGTTGAGCCACAGCAGCATGGCGTCGTCGTCCACGGCGTGGGCGACCAGGTCACCGGCGCCGGGGTGGGCGGCCTTCCAGGCGGCGTCGAGCCCGTCGAGCAGCGGCCCCTCGTCGATGCGGGTCAGCGCCTTCGGGTCGGTGGGCGACTGGCCGTGCTTCGAGGACAGGATGACGGTCGTGCTGCCGTCGAGGCCCCGCTTGTGGATCTCGGCGAGGAACGCTCCGACCTCCCGGTCGACGAAGGCGAGGTTCTTCGCGAGCAGCGGGCCGGGGGTGCCGGGCGTGGCGTAACCGCCCGTCAGGCCGTCGGAGACCGGCAGCTTCTGGGCGGTGGAGACGGACTGGAAGTTCATCCCGAAGACCGCCGGGACACCGGTGCGGTGGGCGCCGCTGTGGTCGTGGCCGTCGATCTCGTTGAGGACGGCCTTCACCTTGTACGCGTCGTACTGCTCGGTGGCCGCGTTGTCCTTCGTCCAGTCCTGGCCGGCCGGGTAGCCGATGGCCTGGCTGTTGATCTCGGGGGCGAACAGGTCCTGGACGCCCTTGCCGGACGGCCCGTCGAGGATCTCGTAGGCGACGTGCTTGTCCGACCACGCGGTGCGCAGCCCCGCCTCGCGGGCCACGTCGAAGACCGTGTTCACCCTGAGGTAGGAGTGCGGGTAGACCGGCTTGCAGGTCTTCGGGTCGACGGGCAGCTTCGCCGGGTCGATGAGGCGGGCGGCGTCGCCGGTCATGTTCAGGATGCTGCCGGGCAGGTTCGACAGACCCTGGCCCGCGTCGAGGGACTGCTGGTTCTTGTCGAGGTCCTCGGTGAGGTCGACCTCGGCGCCCGGCTTGGCGCCCGTGCAGTGGGTGGTGCCGGCCGGGAGCAGGGCGTTGCTGTAGGTGTCGTCGTAGTAGACGCCCGTGACGCCCGGGTCCCCGCCGGTCAGCTGGCCCACCAGGCCGGGGAAGGAGTCGGAGGGGACGGTGGTTCTCGCGTGGGTGTACTCCACCCCGCCGGCGGCCAGCCGGGCGAGCGCGGAACGCGGGTGCCGGGCCGCGTACCAGGCCAGGTCGGACTGGTGCAGGCCGTCGACCGACAGCAGCAGGACGTGCCGGGAGCGGGGCGCCGGGGAGGCCGAGGCGGGACCTGCTGTCGCGGCGGTCAGGCCGCCGACGGCGGCGAGCGCGGCGGCGGCGGCCGCGACAGGACGGAGGGGGTGTCGGAACACGGTGGTTCTCCTCGAGACTGTGCGGAGCTTGTGCCCCTGCGGGTGACGCACCGACATTCGAGAAGGAGAACGTGTACGGAACCGGGCCTGCGTGCCCGATTCTGTCAAAGAACGTCATGTCGGCGCGCAAAGCCCACCGCCCTGTAGCCCACCTCGGAGACAGAGGAACGATGTCCGACCGCAGATTCCGGATCACCACCGCCTTCCAGCGGCACGTCGCCAACCCGCTGACCCGGCTCATGCCCTTCCAGACCCTGTTGGAGACCACCGGACGGGTGTCCGGGCGGGCCCGGCGGACGCCGCTCGGCGGGCGGCGGGTCGGGGACTCGTTCTGGCTGGTGTCGGAGTTCGGGACGAAGTCGCAGTACGTGCGGAACATCCAGGCCGATCCACGGGTACGGGTGCGGATCGGCGGGCGGTGGCACCACGGCACCGCCCACCTGCTGCCCGACGACGACCCGGTCGCCCGGCTGCGCACCCTGCCCCGGGGCAACAGCGCCGCGGTGAAGGCGCTGGGCACGCAGCTCCTGACGATCCGGGTCGATCTCACCGACTAGGACGGCCCCTGGTCAGGACGGCCCCTGGTTCAGCTGGCGGCCTTGTAGAACGCGTACGTCGCCGCGTACGGCACGGAGATCTGGTCCGTGCCGGTGCAGGCCGCGGCCGGGGCCACGCCGCCCTCCGTGTCGAGGCGCTGCACGTAGGTGACGCCCTCGAACGTGCCGGCGCCGCGGGTGGCCGTGGCCTTCAGGAGCAGCTCGGGGACGGCGCCGTCCTTGGGGGAGTTGGCGATCGCCGAGGCGTTGACCGCGCTGCCGTCGACGGTGGAGACCCAGACCGGGCCACGGGAGTGCAGGGCGACCGGGCGGTGGGCGCGGTCGCGCTTGTCGGAGAGGGTGGCGGCGGGCTCCAGGAGCTTCCAGGCGCCGTCGGTGCAGGTGTAGGTCTGCACGCCGTGCGCGGAGTAGACGCCGGTCAGCTTGTTGCCGTCGGGCACCGCGAGGGCGGCGGGGGCGTGGACGGCCGGGAGGTGGGCGGGCCGGGCGGAGTAGGCCTGGACGGCGGTCGTGCCCAGCGCGGTGGCGGCCGCGATGGCGGCGACGGCCGTGGTGGTCAGGGCGATTCTCTTGGCGAGCTTCATGGAGTGGTCTCCGGAGGATTCCGTGCGTGTTCGAGGAGGGGGAGCGGCCGGACGTCGATCAACCGGAAACCGGCCGTCCCCCCTTGTGCCCCGGACGCTACGGACCCGCTCCCTCCCGCGCGGCCACTTTCACGATCTCTGCCCGCCGAGGACACCTCCCCGAGCCCGAAAGGGCAGGTGACCGGCCGGTAGCACCTCATCCGGGCCAGACGATCGCCTGCACCTCGCTGTAGGCGTGCAGCGCGTACGAACCCACGTCCCGGCCCACCCCGCTCTTCTTGAACCCGCCGAACGGCGCCTCCATGTTCCGGCCCACCGTGTTGATCCCGACCCCGCCGGCCCGCAGCCGCCGCGCCACCCGGAAGGCCCGCGCCACGTCCCCCGACCAGACGTAGTCGATGAGGCCGTAGTCGGAGTCGTTGGCGAGCGCGATGCCCTCCTCCTCGTCGTCGAAGGGGACCACGGAGACGACCGGGCCGAAGATCTCCTCACGGGCCGCCCGCATGTCGTTGGTGCAGTCGGCGAGGAGGGTGGGGGCGACGTAGAACCCGCGCTCCAGCGAGGGACGTTCGCCACCGGCCAGCACCGTCGCCCCCTCCTTGCGGGCGAGTTCGACGTACGACTCGACGCGCGCCCGGTGCTCGGCGGTGATCACCGGTCCCACCACGGTGCCGGGTCGCGCGGGATCCCCGACCGGCAACCGGCGCGCGTACGCCGCCAGTTCCGTCACCAGCCGGTCGTACAGCCCGCGTTGCACCAGCACCCGCGTCGGCGCCGTGCAGATCTGCCCGCTGTAGAAGGAGTAGGTGGTGCCGATCCCGGCGACGGCCGAGCCGACGTCCGCGTCGTCGAAGACCACCGCCGCGCCCTTGCCGCCCAGCTCCATCAGCTGCCGTTTCATGTCCCGCCCGCACACCTCGGCGATGCGCTGCCCGACGGCCGTGGACCCGGTGAAGCTGACCATGTCGACGTCCGGGGAGGCGACGGCCGCCTCGCCGACCCCGGTGGACCGCCCGGAGACCACGTTCAGCACGCCCGGCGGGGCGCCCGCCGCCTCCAGCGCCTCCGCCATCCGGTAGACGGACAGGGGGTCCTGCGGGGCCGGCTTCACCACCACCGTGTTGCCCATCGCCAGTGCCGGCGCGACCTTCCCCGCCGGATTGGCCCACGGGTTGTTGTACGACGTGATGCAGCTGACCACGCCGACCGGCTGCCGTACGGCCAGCGCGCCCATCACCCCGGCCCTGCCCATCGGGCCGGCCTCGTTGATCTGCGGCGGGATCGCCCACTCGGCGGGCTCGACGGTCGCGTACCGCCGAAACCGGGCCGCGGCCACGCCCACCTGCATCGCCCGCGCGGTCCCGGTGGTCGCCCCGGTCTCCGCCCGCGCCAGCTCCGCGTACGGCCCCATCCGCTCCCGGACGAGGGCGGCGGCCCGGCCGAGCACCGCGGCCCGTTCCCCCGCCGGCGTCCGCGACCAGGCCGCGAACGCCTCCCGGGCGGCGGCGCAGGCGGCCAGCACCTGCTCCTCGGAGGCCTCGGGAGCCCAGCCGACGGTCTCCTCGGTCGCCGGGTCGACGACCGCGTAGTGCCCGGCGTCCGGCTCGACCCAGGCACCCCCGACGAACAGCCGCTGCCCCTCGGCCGACGGGCTCACCGGGTGCTCACCGTCCTGGTGTCCCGCCCGGACCGCAGCACCTTCCCCGGTACGGCCCCGCTCACCACGTCGTCCCGGATGGCCTCGACGCCGTTGACCCAGACCGCCCGCACCCCGATCGCCTGGGAGTCCAGGCGCGGGCTGTCCCCCGGCAGGTCGTGCACCAGGGTGGCCTGTCCCGCGGCGATCCGCTCCGGGTCGAAGAGCACCAGGTCCGCGTGCCAGCCCTCCGCGATCCGCCCGCGCTCCCGCAGCCCGAAGAGCCGGGCAGGGTCGTCGGTCAGCATCTTGACGGCCTGTTCGAGACCGAGCAGCTTCCGGCCGCGCAGACAGTCCCCGAGGAACCGGGTGGTGTACGGCGCCCCGCACATCCGGTCCAGATGGGCCCCGGCGTCGGACCCGCCGAGCAGCACGTCCTCGTGCTGCCAGGTCTCGGCGCGCAGCGCCCAGGAGGCGGGGTCGTTGTCGGTGGGCATGGGCCACAGGACGGTCCGCAGGTCGTCGGCAGCGCAGATCTCCACCAGGGTGTGGAAGGGTTCCTGGCCGCGCTCCCGCGCGATGTCCCCCACCACCCGGCCGGTGAGCCCGGCGTTCGCCTCGCTGTAGGTGTCCCCGATGACGTACCGCCCGAAGTTCGCGAGCCGCCGGAACACCCCGGCCTCCTTGGACCTGGCCCGCTCCAGCATCTCCGAGCGCACCGCGGGATCCCGCAGCCTCTCGATCCGTTCCGGGACCGGCAGCCCCAGGACCGGTCCCCAGCCGGGGATGAGGTTCAGCGCGCAGAAGGTCCCCAGCGACATGTTCATCGGCGTGAGGATGGGCATGGTCAGCGCCACCACCCTCCCGCCCGCCTTCCGTGCCCGCTCACTGGCCTGGAGCTGCCGCGGCACCCGTTCCGGTACGGACGCGTCCACCGTCAGCACGTTCCAGTTCAGCGGCCGCCCGGCGACCGCGCTCATCTCGGCGAACAACTCGATCTCGGCGTCGCTGAACTGGTCCAGGCACCCGGCGACGATCGCCTCGATCTGCGTCCCCTCGTGCTCCCCCACCGCCTTGGCGAGGGCCAGCAGCTCGGCGGGGCGGGCGTGCCGGGAGGCGACGGGCTGCCCGTCGCCGTCGGAGTGGGTGCTGGACTGGGTGGTGGAGAAACCCCACGCCCCCGCGTCCATCGCCTCGTGCGACAGCCGTACGATCGCCGCCAGTTGCTCCGCACTGGGCTGCCCGCCGACCGCCTCGGGGCCCATCACGTACCGCCGCAGCGCACAGTGCCCCACCATGAAGCCGGCGTTGACGGCGATCCGCCCTTCGAGCGCGTCCAGGTACTCCCCGAAGGAGTTCCAGCTCCAGGGCGCCCCTTCCTCCAGCGCGACCAGGGACATGCCCTCGACCTTGGACATCATGCGCCGGGTGTAGTCGGCGTCACCGGGGCGGGCGGGGTTGAGGGGCGCGAGGGTGAAGCCGCAGTTCCCGGCGGCGACGGTGGTCACCCCGTGGTTGAGGGAGGGGGTGGCGTACGGGTCCCAGAAGAGCTGCGCGTCGTAGTGCGTGTGCGGATCGACGAACCCGGGGGCGAGGACGAGCCCCGTGGCGTCCTCGACCGTCCGGGATTCCTCGGTGACGGTTCCGACGACGGCGATCCGACCGTCGCGTATGCCGACGTCGGCGGTGAAGCCGGGAGCGCCGGTCCCATCGACAACAGACGCGCCCTTGATGACGTGATCAAGCATGGGGCTCCCTTTGAAACTCCGGTACTGAAAAGGGGCGCGGGGAACTGCGCGACCAGCCACAACGCACCCGCACCCCGCAGCGGCGACTACGCGGCACCCCGGAATCGGGTCGTCCGGTGCACCGGATCCGTGTCGATCTTCGGAATCACGTGCTCCCCGATCAGCCGGATCGTCTGCAACGTCTCCTCCTTCGGCACCCCCACCGGCAGCCCGAAGCTCAGCTGATCGGCCCCGGCCTGCTCCCACCGCTTGCACTGCCGCAGCACCTCGTCGGGGTCGCCGCAGATCAGCAACTCCTCCTCGACCAGCAGCTCCACGAACTCCGGGGTGTACTCGGGCAGCGTCTCCGGCCACTCCGGGAACCCCTCGGGCCGCGGGAACGTGTCGTGATACCGGAAGACCAGCGAGGGCAGGTAGTGCAGCCCTCCGGACGCCGCGATCCGGATCGCCTCGTCGTGCGTGGGCGCGCAGATCGCGGTCGTCGTCACCATCACGTTGTCGTTGACGAAGTCCCCCACCGGCTCGGCGTTCACGATCGCCGTCTTGTACTGCTCCAGCACCCACTCCATGTCCGAGACCTTCTGGATGCTGAACCCGAGCACGCCCAGCCCCTTCTTCGCAGCCATGGCGTACGACGGCGGAGACCCGGCCGCGTACCACATCGCCGGGTGGGACTTCCCGTACGGCTTGGGCAGCACCTTCCGCGGCGGCAGCTGCCAGTGCTTGCCCTGGAAGCCGGGGTACTCGTCCTGGAGCCACATCTTGGGGAACTCGGCGATCGTCTCCTCCCAGATCTCCTTGGTGTAGTTCATGTCGGTGACGCCCGGTATGAATCCGAGGATCTCGTGGGAGCCGGCGCCGCGCCCGCTGCCGAACTCGAAGCGGTTGCCGGTGAGGTGGTCGAGCATGGCGACCTTCTCGGCCACCTTCACGGGGTGGTTGACCTGGGCGAGGGGGTTGAAGATCCCGGAGCCGAGGTGGATCCGCTCGGTGGCGTGGGCCAGGTAGCCCAGGTACACGTCGTTCGCGGACAGGTGCGAGTACTCCTCCAGGAAGTGGTGTTCGGAGGCCCAGGCGTACTTGAAGCCGGACTTGTCCGCCTGGATGACGTACTCGGTCTCCTCCATCAGTGCCTTGTGCTCGGCCAGCGGGTCGGTCTCGGCTCGCTTGCCCACATATCCCTGTACAAAGAGCCCGAATTCCAAGGCGGTTCACCGTCCCCAGTCCAGGTGGTCCCTATGAGTCCTACGACTTTCTGACGTCGCGTCAGAAAGGTCAATAGCTGACGGTGCGTCAGATGACGCTGACCCCGGCCAGCCATCCCCCGTCGATCACGAACGGCTGCCCGGTGATGTACGACGAGTCGTCCGAGGTCAGGAACAGCGCCAGCCGGGCCACCTCCTCGGCGCGCCCGATCCGCCCCAGCGGCACGAGCTTGCGGTACAGCTCGTCCAGGGCGCGGCTCATCTCCGTCGGGTCCGCGTCCGGGTCCAGCCGCGCCGGGTTGGACATCGGGGTGTCGACGGCGCCGGGGCAGATCGCGTTGACGCGGATGCCCCGGCCGGCGAGTTCCAGGGCTGCGACCCGGGTGAGCCCGAGCACCGCGTGCTTGGTCGCCGCGTACGTGCCCACCGCCGCCATCCCGGTCAGCGCGGTGTAGGACGCGGTGTTGACGATGGTCCCGCCGTCGGGCAGTTCCGGCGCCACCGTCTTCATGCCGAGGAAGCAGCCGACCTGGTTGACCTGCACGACCTGCATGAACTCGGCCAGGGGCGTGTCCACGAGGGCGTTGAAGCGCAGGATGCCCGCGTTGTTCACCAGCCCGTCGACCCGGCCGTACGCCTTCTTCGCGGCAGCCACGGCGGCCTGCCACTCCTCCTCCACGCCCACGTCGAGGTGGACGTAGGCCGCCCCGATCTCCTTCGCGAGCGCCTCGCCCTGGTCGTCCAGCACGTCGGCCACGACGACCCTCGCACCCTCCGCCACGAAGAGCCGCGCCTCCTGCTCGCCCTGCCCGCGCGCCGCCCCGGTGACGATGACGACCCGCCCGTCCAGCTTGCCCATGCCACGCACTCCTCAGGTCAGATGGGGGGCGACCTCGGCCCCGAACGCGGTGATCTGGTCGATGAGTTCGGTGCGGCCCCGGCTGCGGAACCGCACCTGGATCTGGTCCACGCCCATCGCGCCGTACGCCCGCAGCGACTCGGCGAGGGACTCGGGGGCGCCGCTGAGGGTGCGGCGGCCGACGTCCCAGCCGGGCGTGCCGACGTACAGCGGTTCGGTGATCGCGCCGACCGTCAGCGGTCCTGTCGCACCGGCCTCCTCGCGCAGCCGCCGCAGCCGGTCGATCTGGGCCGGTAGCCGGTCCCTCGGGTCGCCCTGCGGCAGCCAGCCGTCGCCCTTGAGCGCGGCCCGCCGCACGGCCGCCGGCGAGGACCCGCCGACCCACACCGGTATCCGGCGCTGGGCGGGGCGGGGTCGCTGGCCGAGTTCCTCGAAGTCGTAGAACTTCCCGTGGTGGGCCGGGAACTCGTCCGCCCCGAGCGTCGCCCGCAGCGCGTCGATCGTCTCGTCGAGCACCGCGCCCCGCCGCTGGAAGTCCACCCCGAGCACCTCGAACTCCTCCCGTACGTGCCCGGCCCCGACCCCGAGGATCAGCCGCCCGCCGGAGAGGTGGTCGAGGGTCGCGTACTGCTTGGCGGAGAGCAGGGGGTGGCGCAGTGCGACGACGGCGACATGGCTGAGCAGGCGGACCCGCTCGGTCACGGCGGCGAGGTGGGCGAGGGTGGCGACGGGGTCGTACCAGACCGTGCTCATCGCGGGGGCCAGCCGGCGCGGGATCGCCACGTGGTCGCAGACGGCGAGGTAGGCGAAGCCGGCCCGGTCCACGGCCCGCGCGATCTCGACGAGGTCGGCGGCGCCCGCCCCGGCCTCCCAGCGCTCCGCGTACATCGTGGACTGGGACTGGACCGGGAGCTGGATGCCGTAGTCGGTCACCGCGGACCGCCCCACAGCCCCTCCGGGGTGAGTCCCAGCAGGTCGATGGCGTTGCCGCGGACGATCCGCTCGGTCACGTCCGGTGCGAGGTGGCCCATCTGGGCCTCGCCGACCTCCCTCGACTTCGGCCAGGTGGAGTCGGAGTGCGGGTAGTCGGTCTCGTAGAGGACGTTGCCGAGGCCGATGGAGTCGAGGTTCTTCAGGCCGAAGGCGTCGTCGAAGAAGCAGCCGTAGACGTGGTCGGCGAAGAGTTCGGAGGGCGGCCGGGTGACCTTGTCGGCGACCCCGCCCCAGGCCCGGTTCTCCTCCCAGACGACGTCGGCGCGTTCCAGGATGTAGGGGATCCAGCCGATCTGGCCCTCGGCGTACATCACCTTCAGGTGGGGGAAGCGTTCGAACTTGCCGCTCATCAGCCAGTCGACCATCGAGAAGCAGCAGTTGGCGAAGGTGATGGTGGAGCCGACGGCGGGCGGGGCGTCCTCGGAGGTGGACGGCATCCTGCTGCTGGAGCCGATGTGCATGGCGACGACCGTGCCGGTCTCGTCGCAGGCGGCGAGGAAGGGGTCCCAGGCGTCGGTGTGGACGGAGGGCAGCCCGAGGTGCGGGGGTATCTCGGAGAAGGCGACGGCACGGACCCCGCGGGCCGCGTTGCGGCGGACCTCGGCGGCGGCCAGTTCGGCGTCCCAGAGGGGGATGAGGGTCAGGGGTATCAGGCGGCCCTGGGCGAGCGGGCCGCACCACTCCTCCACCATCCAGTCGTTGTAGGCCCGCACGCAGAGCAGGGCCAGCTCGCGGTCGGCGGCCTCGGTGAAGGTCTGCCCGCAGAACCGCGGGAAGGTGGGGAAGCAGAGGGCGGACTGGACGTGGTTGACGTCCATGTCGGCGAGCCGCTGCGGCACGTCGTAGGAGCCCGGGCGCATCTGCTCGTACGTGATCACTTCGAGCTTGATCTCGTCGCGGGAGTAGCCGACGGCGGTGTCGAGGCGGGTGAGGGGGCGGTGCAGGTCCTCGTAGACCCACCAGTCGCCGACGGGGCCGTCCTCGCCCGGCGCGCCCATCACGGGCTTGAACCGGCCGCCGAGGAAGCTCATCTCCCGCAGCGGGGCGCGGACGATGCGCGGCCCGGTGTCCAGGTACTTCTTCGGGAGGCGGGACTGCCAGACGTCCGGCGGCTCCACGGTGTGGTCGTCGACGGAGATGATCAGCGGGAGGGTGCCGTCCTGGATGTCGTCACTGTCCATGGCGTTCACGGTAGCGCCGATCTGACGAACCGTCAGCTCATGTGGTGACGGTTCGTCAGGTACGCGCGGCGACGCGGCGGCCGCTCCAGGAGGAATCGTTCCGTCAGGGAACCGGCCCGCTCACGGGGGCCGTCGTCACGTGAAGACCCTGTGGACCACCGCGTGTCACCCTGTGATCGGCGTCTCGCCCGGCTGACGCAACCGGCCGAACAAGGCAAACTGACGGGGTGAGTCGGGTGTCTAGGGGGACGGGCATGGACGGTGGACCGCGGGTACCGGAGCAGCGGCGCCCCTCCTCCGCGGCGGAGGCGGCGGCGTTGCGCTTCAGCGTGCTCGGTCCGGTGCGCGCCTGGCGCGCGGAGGAGCCGCTCAACACCGGCTCTCCGCAGCAACGCGCGCTGCTCGCCGCGTTGTTGCTGCGCGAGGGCCGGACGGCGACCGCGGCCGAGCTGATCGACGCGCTGTGGGGTCCCGAGCCGCCCTCGCAGGCGCTGGCGGCGGTCCGCACGTACGCCTCCCGGCTGCGCAAGATCCTGGACCCCGGGGTCCTGGTCAGCGAGTCCGGCGGCTACGCGGTACGCGGGCTCGGCGAGGGCGCCCTGGACCTGACCGCCGTGCAGGACCTGGCGGCGGAGGCGGAGAAGGCGAGGAGCGCCGGGGACCTGCACCGGGCCCGGGACGTCCTGAACCGGGCGCTGGCCCGGTGGGACGGTGAACCGCTGGCGGGCGTCCCCGGCCCGTACGCCGACGCCCAGCGGGCCCGCCTGGAGGAGTGGCGTCTGCAACTGCTGGAGTCGCGGCTGGAGATGGACCTGGAACAGGGCTGCCACGCGGAGGCGGTGTCGGAGCTGACGGCACTGACCGCCGCGCACCCGCTCCGCGAGCGACTCCGTGAACTCCTCATGCTGGCCCTGTACCGCAGCGGCCGGCAGGCCGAGGCCCTCGCCGTGTACGCCGACACCCGCCGGCTGCTCGCCGAGGAACTCGGCGTGGACCCGCGTCCCGGCCTGCGCGAGCTGCAGCAGCGGATCCTCCAGGCCGACCCGGCCCTCGCGGAGCCCTCCGCCCCCGCGGCCGAGCCGCCCGCCGCCGCGGTGCGCCCCGCCCAACTCCCGGCGACCGTGCCCGACTTCACCGGGCGTTCCGCCTTCGTCGCCGAGCTGAGCGAGGTGCTGGCCTCGGCGGAGGGCCGGGTGATGGCCGTGTCCGCGCTGGCGGGCATCGGGGGCGTCGGCAAGACCACCCTCGCCGTGCACGTGGCCCACCAGGCGCGGGCGGCCTTCCCGGACGGCCAGCTGTACGTCGACCTCCAGGGCGCCGGGGCACAGGCGGCGGACCCGGAGACGGTCCTCGGCTCCTTCCTGCGCGCCCTCGGCACGCCGGGCTCCGCCATCCCCGACTCCCTCGACGACCGGGCGGCCCTGTACCGCTCGGTCCTGGACGGCCGCCGGGTGCTCGTCCTGCTGGACAACGCGAAGGACGCGGCCCAGGTACGACCGCTGCTGCCCGGCACGGAGGGCTGCGCGGCCCTGGTCACCTCCCGGGTCCGGATGGTCGACCTGGCCGGGGCGCACCTGGTCGACCTGGACGTGATGTCCCCCGAGGAGGCACTCCAGCTCTTCACGAAAATCGTCGGCGAGGAGCGGGTGGCCGCGGAGCGCGAGGCGGCCCTGGACGTCGTCGCGGCCTGCGGTTTCCTCCCGCTCGCGATCCGGATCGCGGCGTCGCGTCTCGCGTCGCGCCGCACCTGGACGGTGTCGGTGCTGGCGGCGAAGCTCGCCGACGAACGCCGCCGCCTCGACGAACTCCAGGCCGGTGACCTCGCGGTGAAGGCGACCTTCGAGCTGGGCTACGGCCAGCTGGAACCGGCCCAGGCCCGCGCCTTCCGGCTGCTGGGCCTCGCCGACGGCCCGGACATCTCCCTGGCCGCGGCCGCGGCGGTCCTCGACCTCCCGGCGGAGGACACCGAGGACCTCCTGGAGGCCCTGGTCGACACCTCCCTGCTGGAGTCGGCGGCACCGGGCCGCTACCGCTTCCACGACCTGGTCCGGCTCTACGCACGCGCGTGCGCGGAACGGGACGAGCAGCCACCGGGTGAGCGCGAGGCGGCGATGTCGCGGCTGCTGGACTTCTACCTGGCCACTGCGGCGGGGGTGTACGCGATCGAGCGTCCGGGCGACCGGACGGTGGAGCACCTGGAGCCGACCGGATACCCCGGGCTCTCCTTCACCGGCCACCGCGCGGCGCTGGACTGGTTGTACGCCGAGGCCGACTGCCTGCTGGCCTGTGCGCGGCAGTCCGTCCGTGCCGGCAGGCTGCGCGCCGCGATCGACCTGCTGTGGGTGGTCAAGGACCTCGCCGAGTCCGGCGCCAACGCACGCGACTACGAGGTTGCGGCCACAGCGGCCCGCGACGCCGCACAGCAGCAGGCCGACCCGTTGGCCGAGGGCCGGGCCCGGATGGCGATCACCAACGTCCACATCGTCGCCGGCCGATTCGACCTGGCCGACGAGGAGGCCGCGCAGGCCATGGAGTTGGCCGGAGCGACCAGGGATCCGCTGCCCAGCGGCGTAACACCGAACGACCGGGGAATCATCGCCCTGTATCAAGGGCGCCATCACGACGGCGAGGCTCACCTGAACGTGGCGCTCGCCAACTACCGCGCCGACGGCAACCGGCCCGGCGAGGCCAGCGCGCTGTGCAACCTGTCCCGCATCCAGCTGGCCACCGGCCGCGTCGCCGAGGCGGTGCGGCTCGCCGGCGAGGGCGTGGCGATATACGACACCCTGGGACACACCCTCAGGGGCGCGAACGCCCGATACGCCCTGGGACTCGCCCTGACCCAGTCCGGGCAGCCGGACCAGGCCCTGAGCTGCCTGGACGACGCCTTGAGCGTCTTCAGGGAGAGCCGTCAGCGTCTCTGGGAGGGCATGACCATCTTCCGTATGGCGGAGGTGCACCTGTCGGCACGCCGCCCTGCCCAGGCCGCCGCGATGGCGGAGCAGTCATTGTCCCTCCTGCGTGGCATCGGCGGTGAGTGGCGGCACGCGAACGTGCTCACCGTCCTGGGCCGCAGCCTGCGCGACGTCGGGCAATCGGACCGGGCTTGCGCCTGCTGGCGCGAAGCGCTGGTGGTGTTCGAGAAGTTGGGCGCCCACGAGGCCGCCGAGGTTCGCGCCCTTCTCGCACCGACGGCAGCCGCCTGACCTGCGCCGCGACCCGTTCATCGTTCGTTTATCGCCACGCGTCATCCTCAATCCATCGGTCCGGCGCGTCGGGGGGCAGGCGGATCGACACGGTAGGCCCACCCATTAGG
The DNA here is from genome assembly GCF_040703965.1 of Streptomyces sp. NPDC006655. NCBI lineage: Bacteria > Bacillati > Actinomycetota > Actinomycetes > Kitasatosporales > Streptomycetaceae > Streptomyces > Streptomyces sp. NPDC006655. Next base: position 79,986 of record NZ_JBEYJU010000022.1, read on the forward strand.
GTGACGGCCGCCGCGCCTGTCCGGCGGCACCCGGGGGAGCCGCCGGACAGGCCTTGCCTACTTTTACGCAGAGGAGCACAACCGATGAGCGACGAGAAGACGAGCCAGCCGGTCGTCACGCCCGACGAGAACCACGCGACCGACACCAAGGTCGTGGCGCTGGAGAACCACGCGACCGGCGCCGAGAAGGCGATCCTGGAGAACGGCACCGCCGACACCAAGGTCGTGGCGCTGGAGAACCACGCGACCGGCGCGGAGAAGGCGCTGCTGGAGAACCACGCCACCACGGAAGCCGCAGGCTGAACCAAGGTCCGGGGGAGCACCGGCCGCGGCGGCGCGGAGGGGGAGCCGCCGCGGCCGAGGTGTGTCGTGGCGGCGGCCGGGGTCACACCTCCATGACGCGTACGTCGTACTGCGGGATCCACTTGTCCCGCGTCACCAGGGTCATCCCCTCGATCTGCGCCTGCGCGACCAGTATCCGGTCGAACGGATCACGGTGATGCGCGGGCAGCCGCCCGGCCCGCACACCGTGCCCCGCCGTGATGGGCAGCCCGGTGAACTGGCTGTCCCGCACCCGCTCGGCCAGGTCCTCCGGCGCGTCGAGCTTCCCGAGCGACTGCTTGATGGCGATCTCCCAAGGGGTCACCGCGCTCACGTAGACACCGGGCTCGGTGTCGAGCAGGTCCTTGACCTCGCCGGACAGCTCCGGGGAGTCGTCCAGCCACCAGAGCACCACATGGGTGTCGAGCAGGAGCCGCATCAGCGCATCCCGAAGGCGTCGGCGATGTCGTCCGGCAGCTCGTCGAAGTCCTCGGGGATGTGGATCCGCCCCCGGAGGGATCCCCGGCCCGTCCGTCTCACCTTGGGCCGGAGCGGAACCACCTTGGCGACCGGCTCCCCGGCCTTGCTGATCACGACCTCCTCGCCCGTGGCGACCTGTTCCAGGATGCGGGAGAAGTGGGTCTTTGCCTCGTGCACGTTGTACTGGCGAACCGCATCCACGGTGGCCTCCCTCCGGTCGGTGAATCCAGTCGGGGATCCTGTCAGTGGACCAACCACTGGACTAACTCTAACCGGCGAGGCCGGGGGCGTCATCCGGTACCGGTGACGGGCCGGCCCCGCAGCGCCCCCTTGAGCACCTTCCCGCTCGCGTTCCTCGGTAGTTCCGTCACGAAGTCCACCGTGCGCGGCACCTTGTAGTTCGCCATCTCGCGGCGGGCCCAGGCGATCAGGTCGTCGCCGGTCAGGGGTGCGCCCGGGCGGCGGACCACGAAGGCCTTGCCGACCTCGCCGAGGCGGCCGTCCGGTACGCCGATCACGGCCACGTCGGCGACGTCCGGGTGCAGGCCGAGCAGTTGCTCTATCTCCGCCGGGTAGGCGTTGAAGCCGCCGACGATGAACATGTCCTTCAGGCGGTCGGTGATGCGGAGGTTGCCCGCCGCGTCCAGGACCCCGACGTCCCCCGTGCGCAGCCAGCCGTCCGGGGTGAGGGCGGCGGCCGTCGCCGCCGGGTCCTCGTAGTAGCCGCGCATCACGTTGAAGCCGCGGACCAGCACCTCCCCGGCCTCGTCCACCCGCACCTCGGTCCCGGGTATCGCCCGGCCGGAGGTCGACGCGATCACCGTCGGGTCGTCACCCCGGCGGCACATCGTGACGATCCCGCTCGCCTCCGAGAGGCCGTAGGCGGTGAGGACCGTCTCGACGCCGAGTTCCCCGCGCAGGCGCTCGACGAGCCGCAGGGGTACGACGGCCGCTCCCGTCACCACCAGCCGCAGCGCGGACAGGTCGTGGGTGTCGCGTGCCGGGTGGTCCAGCAGGGACTGGTGGAGGGTCGGCGGCCCGGGGAGCACCGAGACCCGCTCCGTCGCCACGTTCGCCAGGACCGCCGCCACGTCGAACACCGGCTGCGGGATCATCGTGGCGCCCCGCATCAGGCAGGCGATCACGCCGGCCTTGTAGCCGAAGGTGTGGAAGAAGGGGTTGACGATGAGGTAGCGGTCGTCGGTGCGCAGACCCGCCAGGTCCGCCCACACCTCGTAGGCGCGCAGGGTCTGCGCATGCGTGATCATCGCGCCCTTGGGACGGCCGGTGGTGCCCGAGGTGAAGACGATGTCGGAGAGACAGTCGCCGTCCAGCCCGGCCGACCTGGCCGCCACCTCGTCGGCCCCGACGCCCTCGCCGGCCGCCAGGAAGTCCTTCCAGGTGCGGAAGTCGGCGGGCGCGTCCTGCGCCAGCACCACCACGTCCCGCAGGTCCGGCAGGCCGGGCAGCGGACCGGGACCGGGCCCGTCCCCGGCCGCCCTGCGCAGCGACGCCACGTACGAGGTGCCGAGGAAGGTGCCCGTCACGAACAGCAGCCGGGCCCCGCTCCTGCGCAGCACGTCCGCCGCCTCGGCGCCCTTGAAGCGGGTGTTCAGCGGGACCAGCACCCCGCCCGCCGACACCGCGCCCAGCGCCGCGACGATCCACTCCAGGGAGTTCGGCGCCCAGATGCCCACCCGGTCGCCCGTCCCGACGCCCGCGGCCATGCAGGCGGCCGCCGCCCGTTCCACCCGGGCGCCCAGCTCGGCGTAGCCGATCCGGGTCCGGCCGTCCACCACCGCCTCGGCGTCCCCGTACCGCCGCGCCGCCGACCGCACCAGTTCCGGAACGGTCTCCCACTCCCTGTCACCGCGCACTACCGGCCTCCCCGGACGCATAGCTGACTGCCCGTCAGATTAGCTGTAGCCTGACGGCCTGTCAGCAAAGCGCGACAGCCGTGGAGGTGCGGGCACATGGCCGGTCTCAGGGACATCAAGGACGCCACCGCCATCGTCGGGATCGGGCAGACCCGCTTCGCCAAACGGCTCGACGAGGACGAGCGGACCCTCGCCTGCCGGGCCGTCCTCGCCGCCCTCGACGACGCCGGCATCGACCCCGGCGAGGTCGACGCACTCGCCTCCTTCACCATGGAGGAGACGGACGAGGTGGAGCTGGCGAAGGCGGTCGGGTTCGGCGACCTGACCTACTTCGGCAAGGTGGGATACGGGGGCGGCGGCTCCTGCGCCACGGTCGCGCACCTCGCCGCCGCGATAGCGAGCGGGCAGGCGACGGTCGGGATCGCCTGGCGGTCCCGGAAACGGGGCAGCGGCCCCCGGCCCTGGACCAACACCACCGTCCAACTGCCCACCCCAGCCCAGTGGACCCGGCCCTTCGGCCTGCTCCGGCCCGCCGACGAGATAGCCATGCTCACCCGCCGCTACCTGCACGAGTACGGCGCCACCCGCGACCACCTCTTCAACGTCGCCCTCGCCTGCCGCAACCGCGCGAACCAGAACCCCGCCGCGATCATGTACGACCGCCCGCTCACCCGCGAGATGTACATGACCTCCCGCTGGATCAGCGAGCCCCTGTGCCTCTTCGACAACTGCCTGGAGACGGACGGCGCGCTGGCCTGCGTGGTCGTCTCCCGGGAGCGGGCCCGGGACTGCGCCAAGGCCCCCGTCTACGTCCACGCAGCCGCCCAGGGCCTGCCCGCCCAGCACCACGGCATGGTCAACTACTGGAACGACGACCCCCTCACCGGACCCGCCTGGACCGCCGCCCGGCACCTGTGGAAGCACGCCGACCTCACCCCCGAGGACGTGGACGTCGCCCAGATCTACGACGCGTTCACCGCCCTCGTCCCGCTCTCCCTGGAGGGGTACGGGTTCTGCGGGCGGGGCGAGGGCGGGGCGTTCACGGAGGGGGGCGCGCTGGAGATCGGCGGGCGGCTGCCGCTCAACACCGGCGGCGGCGGGCTCAGCGAGGCCTACGTGCACGGCTTCAACCTCATCACCGAGGGCGTGAAGCAGCTGCGCGGCACCAGTACCGCGCAGGTCCCCGGCGCCGTCAGCTGCCTGGTCACCGCCGGTGAAGGGGTCCCGACCTCCGCCCTCCTCCTCACCAACCGGAGCTGAGATGCTGCGACCGGTCACCGACACCGACGGCGCCCCCTTCTGGGAGTACGCGGCGCGCGGCGAACTGCGCGTCCAGACCTGTGCCGACTGCCACGAACCCCGGTTCCCGCCCCGCCCGTGCTGCCCGCACTGCCGGTCCTTCGCGAGCGAGTGGCGGCCGACGAGCGGACGCGGCCGGATCTGGTCGTACGTCGTCCCGCACCCGCCGCTGCTGCCGGACTACGCCGCGCAGGCCCCGTACAACGTCGTGGTGGTCGAACTGGACGACGCGCCCCGGGTGCGGCTGGTGGGCAACGTGGTCAGCGAGGCCGGGGCGCCTCTCAACTCCCTCTCCCCGGACCGGATCCGGATCGGCGCCCGGGTGCAGGCGGTCTTCGCGGACGGTCTGCCGCAGTGGGTCCTGGAGCGGCCGTGACCCTGCGCGTCGCGACCGACAAGGAGACCGGGGTCGCCGTCGTCACCCTGGACCGCCCCGGGAAGCTCAACGCCGTCGACCTGCCGACGGCCGCCGAACTCTCGGCGACCTGGCGGGCGTTGCGCTTCGACGACGCGGTACGGGCCGTCGTCCTCACCGGGGCGGGCGGACGGGCCTTCAGCACCGGTCTCGACCGGGACGCGGTGGTGCCGCAGCCCTCGTCGCCGTACAGCCAGGACGATCCGCTGCTCGCGATCGGACCCAAGACGAACGACCTGTGGAAGCCGGTGGTCGCGGCGGTCCCCGGGATGGCCTGCGGGGGCGCCTTCTACCTGCTGGGCGAGTGCGACTTCGTGATCGCCGACGAAACCGCGACCTTCTTCGACCCGCACACCTCCTACGGCATGGTCAGCGCGTACGAGTCGGTGCTGATGGCCCAGCGGATGCCGTACGGGGAGGTGGCGCGGATGGTGCTGATGGGCAACGCCGAGCGGGTCTCCGCGCGGCGGGCGTACGAGGTGGGGCTGGTGTCCGAAGTGACGGCTCCCGGAGGGGCGTTGGATGCCGCCGTGCGGTGCGCGACCGTGATCGCCGGGTATCCGACGGAAGGGGTGCAGGGGAGCGTGCGGGCGCTGTGGGCGGCGAAGGGGGCGGCCCGGGAGCGGGGGTTCGCGACGGCGCCGCACCTCATCACGCTGGGGAACCTGGCGGACGAGCGGCAGGCGGAGCTGTTCGCCGACCGTCCGCGCACGCCCCCTCGTGTCCGGTGAGGGGGCAGGGCCGCCCAAGGGGTAGCGGCTCTGCGTCGCAGGGCGGCTGCGGGCGGGTGGGGGCTGGGCGCGCAGTTCCCCGCGCCCCTAAAAGAAGGGGCGCTGCAAGTGCGCCCCTTTAGGGGCGCGGGGAACTGCGCGATCGGCCACGACGCGCCCGCAGCCGCCCCTCAACCGGACCCGCCCGTCACGCCGTGCGCGCCGTCCCCGTGCCCTTTTCCGCGTCCAGGGCGTACACGCACCTGTCCTTGCTGCACGCGTACACGACCCCGTCGCGCACCACCGGTGACCCGGTGATCTCACCCCCGGTCGCCAGCTTCCAGCGCAACCGCCCGTCGTCGGCCTTCAGGGTGTACAGGAGGTGGTCGGTGGAGCCGAAGTGGATCCGGCCCTCGGCCACCGCCGGGGCACCCACCACGTCGCCGCCCGCCTGGAAGCGCCACTTGGGCGTCCCGGTGACCGCGTCCAGCGTGTACAGCCCCTTGCCGCTGCCGACGTGCACGTGGCCGCCGGCCACCAGCACCGGCTCGATCGACGCACGGGCCTCGGTGGCGATGCGCCAGCGGTCCCGCCCGTCGGTGGCGTCGAGGGCGTAGACGGTGCCGAGGTAGTCGGCGAGGTAGACGCCGCCGCCGGTGACCGCGGGGCCCGGCACGAACGCCGGCGGGGAGAGGAACACCGCCGGTGCCTCGAAGTGCCAGCGCACCCGCCCCGTCGCGATGTCGACGGCGATGACACGGGTGCCCGCGCAGGCGTACACGAAGCCGTCGTCGGCGTGGGTGAGGCGGACCGGGACGCCGCCGCAGGAGGCCGCGTCGCCGATGGGGTACGACCAGCGTTCGTCACCGGTACGGGCGTCCAGCGCGCGCAGCCTCGCGTCCTGCCAGACGAAGACCGTGCCGTCGTACAGGGAGGGCCCGGACTCGGGGGCCTCGAAGTCGGTCTGGGCGCCGGACAGCTCCCAGAGCTTCTGCCCGTTGGAGGCCTCCCAGGCCTGCACCCCGCCGCCCCGGGTGCCGGTGACCAGGGTGCCGCGGTCGGCCTTGAGGGAGTACACCCAGGCGTCGGTGGACAGCCGCCACAGGTCGCCGCCCTCGCGGGCCTCCAGGGCGAACAGGGTGGGACCGTCGGAGGCGTGGATGCGGCCGTCGGCGACCGCCATGGACCAGGCGACGTCCCGGGTCTTGAAGCGGCGGCGGCCGGTGGCGACGTCGAGGGCGTGCACCTCGAAGGAGGTGACGTAGACGAGGTCGCCGTCGACGGAGGGGGTGCCCCAGACGTCGTTGGACATCCGGAACCGCCAGGGGCGCCAGCCGGACGCCGTCTCCGCGGGCTGGACGGGCACCGGCGGTACGGCGGGGTCGGCGCCGTTGACGCCGGGGCTGGGGCGGGACCAGCTGGCCACCAGGCCGGCCTCGGGCGGGGGCGCCTTGACGGCGGCGGCGCGGGCGTCGGCGACGCGCGGGCCCGGTCCGATGGGGACCTGGGCGCCGGCCAGCCGGACCGGGCCGGTGTCGGGGGCGCCGACCGGGACGGGCGCGGGGACCGCGGGGTCGTACGACGGTGGCGGCGGAAGGACCGGGCGGCCGCCGCTGCGGGCGCCGGACGGGTGCGCGGAGGGCTTCACGGCGGGGCGGCCGCCGCGGCGGGACTCGATCAGCCCGACCGCCTTCTCGGGCAGCCAGGCCGACGCCGTACCGCTGTCGTCGGAGCCGGAGCCGAACAGATGGGGCGCCAGCTGGGCCTGGAGGTCGGCCGGGTTGGGGCGGGCTGCGGCCTCCATCTGCATGCAGGACTCGATGAGCGGGCGCAGCTCGTCCGGGAGGCCTTCGAGGTCCGGGCCCTCGCGCAGCAGCATGAAGACGGTCTCGACCGGGTTGGCGCCGTGGAAGGGCGGGTGGCCGGTGGCGGCGAAGACCAGCATGGAGCCGAGCGAGAAGACGTCGCTGGCGCCGGTGACGCTGCGGGAGTCCTTGGCCTGCTCCGGGGACATGTAGGCGGGGGTGCCGACGGCGACGTTCGTCATGGTCAGTCGGGTGTTGGAGACACCGGAGGCGATACCGAAGTCGATCACTCGCGGGCCGTCCTCCACCACGAGGACGTTGGACGGCTTGAGGTCGCGGTGGACCAGTCCCGCGCCGTGGATCGACTGGAGGGCCTCGGCGACGCCCGCGGCGAGCCAGCGCACGGCCTGGGCCGGCAGCGGCCCGCAGTCGTTCACTATCTCTTCGAGCGAGGGCGCCGGCACGTAGGCGGTGGCGAGCCACGGCACGGCGGCGCGCGGATCGGCGTCGACGACGGCCGCCGTGTAGAAACCGGAGACCGCGCGGGCCGCCTCCACCTCGCGGGTGAAGCGGACCCGGAACAGCTGGTCCTCGGCGAGCTCGGTCCGGACCGTCTTGATCGCCACGCGCCGGCCGGACGCCGAGCGCGCCAGATAGACCAGCCCCATGCCGCCGGCCCCCAGCCGTCCCAGCACCTCGAACGGCCCGATCCGCCGCGGATCGTGCTGCGTCAGCTGATCCACCACTTGCCTGCCACCTCCCCGTACGGGCCCCGTCACCCACATATGTACGCGACCCCGTGCAGCGTCTCACCACCGCACCGCCATGGCGGCACGCACCCCGATTCTTCCTGGCCCGGCCACAGGTTGCGAACCCGGTGACCAGTCGGGGTGTCTCATGACAAAGTGAGACATTTACCCACCGAAAGCCGCCTTCCGGTGGCCTCAGCGTTGCAGCAGCGCGAAGGACGCCCCCTGATTGTCGGTCACGACGGCCACTTTTCCGTACGACGTCTCGAAGGGCGGCGCCTGGACCCGGCCGCCGAGCCGCCGCACCGCCTCGGCCGCGGCCTCCACGTCCCCGGTGCGGAAGTGCACGACGAAGTGGGCCGGCATCCCGGCCGCGAACACCTCGGTCACCGGGGCGCGGCCGAAGTCCGGGTCGGCGCCCGCACCGAAGAGGGCGTCGTGGAAGACCTGGGCGTAGAAGGTGTCGGCGGCGCCGGTGTCGGTGGTGTAGAGCTGCGCCCAGGCGAAGCTGCCCGGGGCGTGCCGCAGGCCGAAACCGGCGTGGGCGGCGGCCTGCCAGACGCCGAAGACGGCCCCCTGCGCATCGGTGACCAGCGCGGCGGTGCCGAGTTCGCGGACAGGGGCCGGGGCCGTCACGACCTGGCCGCCGGCCGCCAGGATGCGCCGGCACAGATCCGCCGCGTCGGGGGTGGCGAAGTAGACCGTCCAGACGGTGGGCATCCGGCCGTCCCTCTTCCGCGCGAGCCGCGCGACGTCCGCACCGGCCAGCCGGGCCCAGGCGGAACCGTTCCCGGCGTCCGCGAACGTCCACCCGAAGAGGTCACCGTAGAACCGCTTGCCCGCCTCGACGTCGGGAAGCTGCACGTCCACCCAGCACGGGACGCCCTCCGCGTACTCGGCTGCCCTGTTTTCGGCCATGCCGTCAAAGTAACCGTCCGGCCCGCGCCGCGCAGACCAGCCGCACCCACCCGGAGTGACCGGGGCATTCCCGTCCGTTTTCCTTCCGGCCAGGCCCGCATACACCCGCGCACCCCATTTGCAGTCGGCCGAATCGCGCTCCGATCACCCCTCGGTAAGCTGACGACATGACAGGACAAGTGCGTACCGTCGACGGCCGCGTGGCCGGCCGGCGTGGGCAGGCGACCCGGCAGAAGCTGCTCGACTGCCTCAGCGAGATGCTCAGCTCCTCCCCTTACCGGGACGTCAAGGTCATCGATGTCGCCCGGAGGGCGGGGACTTCGCCCGCGACCTTTTACCAGTACTTCCCGGACGTCGAAGGCGCCGTCCTGGAGATCGCCGAGCACATGGCCGCCGAGGGAGGCCAGTTGACGGAACTGCTGGCGGGGCGCTCCTGGGTCGGCAAGGCCGGCTGGGCCACCGCGCAGGAACTCGTCGACGGATTCCTGGAGTTCTGGCGCAAGAACGAGGCGATCCTGCGCGTGGTCGACCTCGGGGCCGCCGAAGGGGACAAACGGTTCTACAAGATCCGTATGAAGATCCTGAACTCGGTGAACAACTCCCTGGCCGACTCCGTCGCGGAGTTGCAGTCCAAGGGGCGGGTCGACAAGGACGTGAACCCGGCCGCGGTGGCCGGTTCGCTGGTCGCGATGCTCGCGGCCGTCGCCTCGCACCAGAAGGGTTTCCAGAGCTGGGGTGTGAAGCAGGCCGAACTCAAGCCGAACCTGGCTCTGTTGGTGCACCTGGGCGTGACCGGGAAGAAGCCCACGAAGTAGCGCACGCGCGGAGTCCTGTCTGGCAGGCGGTGGTTCACACACAGCGGTGAACCACCGCCTGTCGCCCTACGCGGGCAGCGGCCGGTCCCGTACCACGTGCTTCATCACCAGGGTCGAGGTGAGGCGCTGCACCCCCGGCAGGGTCGCGAGCCGTTCGTCGTAGAGCCGCTGGAAGGCGGCGAGGTCGGCGGTGGCCACCCGCAGCAGGTAGTCCGGTTCGCCGAACAGCCGCTGCGCGTCCAGTACCTGGGGGATCTCGGCGAGCGCCCGCTCGAAGTCGGCGACCGTGTCCCGGTCCTCCTGCCGCATCGACACGAAGACCAGTGCCTCGAAGGTCAGCCCCACCGCGGCCGGGTCCACCACCGCCCGGTAGCCGCTGATCGCCCCCGACCGCTCCAGCTCGCGCAGCCGGCGGTGGCAGGGCGAGACACTCAGCCGCACCCGCCCGGCCAGCTCGGTCACGGTCAGCCGGCCGTCCTGCTGGAGCTCGGCAAGGATGTTCCGGTCCACGTCGTCCATGGGGCAGATTCTCCCCGAGAACCGCTGGTCACGCGCAAATTTCGACAACACTTTCGGACCGAACGCTCCTAATGTCCCCTGCATGGACACCGCACCCTTGCTCTCCTTCCTCGCCGTCGACCTGCTGCTGGTCTGCGTCCCGGGCGCCGACTGGGCGTACGTGATCGCCGCGGGCGTGCGCGGGCGCTCGGTCGGCCGGGCGGTGGCGGGGCTGGTGGCGGGATACGCGCTGCACACGGTGCTGGCGGTCGCGGGGCTCGCGGTGCTGGTGGCGGGTTCACCGCGGCTCCTGACCGCGCTCACGGCGGCGGGCGCCGGCTACCTGCTGTGGCTGGGCTGGGGCGTCCTGCGCCACCCGACGGTGCCGCGGGAGGCGGGGGGCGGGGCGGACGGCGAGCGGGACCCCGGGGGCTTCTGGCGGGGGGCCGCGATCAGCGGGCTGAACCCCAAGGGGCTGCTGCTCTACCTCTCCGTGCTCCCGCAGTTCCTGGTGACCGAGGGGGCGCACGCCCCGGTCGCCGCGCAGACGGCCGTGCTCGGCACCCTGCACATGGCCTGCTGCGCCGCCGTCTACCTGACCGTCGGCACCCTGGCCCACCGCCTGCTCACCGGCCGCCCCAAAGCGGCCCGCGCGGTCACCCGCACCTCGGGCGCGGCGATGCTGGGCATCGGCGCCCTGCTCCTCGTCCAGCACGCCCTGTGAAACCCGGCGTCCGCCTGCGGTCCGGCGTCCGGCCGTGGCAACCGGGGCACACGGTGTGCCGTCCGCCGTCCGGCGCGCCCTGCCGTCCCGGTGCTCTCGTCCCTGCCGCCCCGCGTCCGCTAGGGCGTTCTCCGGGTGAGTCGGAAGACTCTGATCTCGCGGTCCACCCGGGCCTGGTAGGCGGCGTACGGGGGCCAGAACGCCAGCAGTGCCTGCCAGGCCGTCGCCCGCTCCTGTCCGGTCAGCAGCCGGGCGGTGACGGGGATGTCCCGTCCCTTCCAGCTGATCTCGGCTTCGGGGTGCCGGAGCAGGTTGTGCGTCCAGGCCGGGTGACCGGTCCGCCCGAAGTTGGACCCGACCAGGTACCAGCCGTCGCCGTCGGGCATGCACGCCAGCGGCGTGCGGCGGGGCTGTCCGCTGCGCGCCCCGGTGGAGGTGAGGATCACCCCGGGCAGCATCTGCGCGCTGAGCAGCACCCGACCCCGGCTGAGCCGGTGCACGGCGCGGTCCAGCGCCGGGACGACATGCGGCGCCACCTTCGCGAACCCCCGCGTGGCGGACACCTTCTGCACCAGCCGTTCCCCGATCACATCGCCACCCCCGCTCCCTCGAACAGTCCGGCCCGCCCGGCCGCGTGGTCGCGCAGCCGGTGCACGGGCCCGAAGAGCAGCTCGTCCCCGGCGGCCCGCTTGAAGTACATGTGCGCCTCGTGCTCCCAGGTGAAACCGATCCCGCCGTGCAGCTGGATCCCTTCCCCCGCGGCGATCCGCAGCGCCTCCAGCGCCTGCGCGAGCGCGAGCCCGCCCACCCGCTCCCCCGTCGCCCAGGCCGCGTAGGAGGCCGCCGACCCGGCCGCGCGCACCGCCACGTACACGTCGGCCAGCCGGTGCTTGACGGCCTGGAAGGAGCCGACGGGCCGCCCGAACTGCTCCCGCTGCTTCACGTACTCCACGGTCCGCTCCAGTATCCGGTCGGCCGCCCCCACGGCCTCGCACGCGAGCACGGTGGCGGCCGCGGCCCCGACGGCGGCGAGGGCGGGGTGGACGTCGGTGTCCTCGTCGCCCAGCACCTCCGCCGCCACGTCCCGTAGCTGGACGCGCGCCTGGGCGCGGGTCGGGTCGAGGGCGGTGCGCCGGGCCCGGACGACCCCGGAGGCGTCCCCGGCCACCAGGAAGAGCAGGACCCGTGACCGGGCGTACCCCCCGGCGTGCGCCGGGACGAGCAGGAGGCCCGCGCTGTGCCCGTCCAGCACCTGGTCGGCCTCCCCGTACAGCCGCCAGCCCCCGTCGGTGCGCCGCGCCTGTACCCCGCCGGCCCGTCCGCCGCCGGCCCAGTCCGCGTCGAGCGGCCCGGTGAGCGCGAGGGCGGCGGCCAGCCGGGTGCCGGGGACGGCGAGGGCGGCGGTGAGGCCGCCGCCGGCGATCCTCGGGAGCAGCTCGGCGCGCTGGGCCCCGGTGCCGAGGGCGAGGAGCAGCGGGGCCGCGAGGACGGCGGTGGCGAGGAACGGGGAGGGCGCCAGGGCGCGCCCCAGCTCCTCGGCGGCCGGCGCGACCTCCCTGAGGGTGCAGCCGACACCGCCGTACGCCTCGGGCAGCGCGAGCCCGGCCAGGCCGAGCTGTTCGGCGAGGGCGGTCCACAGGCCGGGGTCATGGCCGGGCGCCCGGTCGACGGCGGCCCGTACGTCCTCCGTTCCGCAGCGCTTGTGGAGCAGTTCCCGCAGGGCGCGCCGGATCTCGTCCTGCTCGTCGGTGAAGCGGGCGTCCATCACGGACCTCCTGACGATCTGACGGCCCGTCATGCTAGGGGCGGCGAACGCAGATGCACAGGGGCGGAGTCGGGCGGATCTGATGTACCGTCAGATCCATGACTGGACCCCGCAAGGTCGCCGTCGTCGGTGTGGCCCTGTCCGACTGCGGCCGGGTGGACGAGGCCACCCCCTACGCCCTGCACGCCCAGGCGGCCCGCCGGGCGCTGGCCGACGCGGGGCTCGGCCGGGAGGTGGTGGACGGCTTCGCGTCCGCCGGACTCGGCACGCTCGCGCCGGTGGAGGTGGCCGAGTACCTGGGCCTGCGCCCCACCTGGGCCGACTCCACCTCCGTCGGGGGCTCCACCTGGGAGGTCATGGCGGCGCACGCGGCGGACGCGATCGCCGCGGGCCACGCGAACGCGGTCCTGCTCGTGTACGGCTCGACGGCCCGTGCCGACATCAGGGCGGGGCGCCGGACCGGCGACCTGTCCTTCGGCGCCCGCGGCCCGCTCCAGTTCGAGGTCCCCTACGGCCACACCCTCATCGCCAAGTACGCGATGGCCGCCCGCCGCCACATGATCGAACACGGTACGACCATCGAGCAGTTGGCCGAGGTGGCGGTCCAGGCGCGGGCGAACGCGGCGCTGAACCCGGAGGCCATGTTCCGCGACCCGATCACGGTCGACGACGTCCTGTCCGGACCGATGATCGCCGACCCCTTCACCAAGCTGCACTGCTGCATCCGCTCGGACGGCGGCGCGGCGGTGCTGCTGGCGGCCGAGGAGTACGTAGCGGACTGCCGGACGGCGCCGGTGTGGGTGCTCGGCACGGGCGAGAGCGTGTCCCACGCGACGATGTCGGAGTGGCCCGACTTCACCGTGTCCCCGGCGGCGGTCAGCGGCGAACTGGCCTTTCGGCGGGCGGGCGTGACGCCCGCCGACGTCGACTTCGCGGAGATCTACGACGCGTTCACCTACATGACGCTGGTGACACTGGAGGACCTGGGGTTCTGCGCGAAGGGCGAGGGCGGGGCGTTCGTGGCGAAGGGGCGGCTGCGGGTGGCGGGCGGGGAGCTTCCCGTGAACACCGACGGGGGCGGGCTCTCGGCCCAGCACCCCGGCATGCGGGGTCTGTTCCTCCTGGTGGAGGCGGTGCGGCAGCTGCGCGGGGAGGCCGGTGACCGGCAGGTGCGGCGGGCCGGCGGGGGGCTGCCGGAGCTGGGGGTGGCGTCGGGGACGGGGGGCTGGTTCTGCTCCTCGGGGACGGTGGTGCTGGGGCGGCGGTGAGCCGAACCGGCCCGCCGTCCGTATGGAGATCCGGCGTGCCGCGGCAACCTTTCCGGCCCCGGCGGCCACTGCCGTACCGGAAGCTCTCACGTTCGGAGAACGTGCACCGCCGACCGCGTAAGGATCGCTCGTGGCCTCCTCCTCGCACCGCCGTCGTCCGCAGCCGGACCGGAACTTCGCCTGGCGCCCGGTCCGCGCCCCGTTGCTCGCGGTGACCGCCGTCGCCGGCCTCGCCCTGCTGGTGACCCTGATCGCGGCCGTCCGCCCCGGCGGCTCGGGCGGCACCGGGCAGGACCGTGCCGGGGCCGCGTCCTCCTCGGCCACCGCGGCCGGCGCACCGGAACCGGCGTCGGCCTCGGTGCCGGCGTCATCCACGTCACCGGCACCGGCGTCGGCCACGCCGAAGCCGACGGCGAGCAGATCCGCCACGCCGACCGCGTCGGCGTCCGCGACCCCGTCGACGGCCTCCCCGGCCCGGCGGGCGGCGACCGGCACCGCCCGCACCCCGTCCACCACCACCGCCGCCGCGCCCGGCCGGATCCGCCCCGGGACCACCTACGACGGGGTCGCCACCTCCTACGACATCGGCAACGGCGACGGCGCCTGCTCGTTCGGCCCCACCTCCGACGTGATGACCGCGGCGATGAACACCGCCGACTACGAGACGGCGAAGGCGTGCGGGGCGTTCGTGTCCGTCCGCGCGGCGAGCGGCACGTCGATCACGGTACGGATCACCAACGAGTGCCCGGCGCCCTGCGCGGTGGGCCAGCTCGACCTCAGCAGGCAGGCGTTCGCGAAGCTCGCGCCCCTTACGGCCGGCCGGATCGCGATCACCTGGAGCCTGCTCAGCCCGGCCACCTCCGACACCGTCTCGATCCGCTACAAGACCGGCTCCACCCAGTACTGGTGCGGCATCCAGGCGATCGGCCACCGCAACCCGCTGGCCCGGCTCGAAGTGCGCACCGGCGGCGGCTGGCTGGCGCTGACCCGCACCGGGTACAACTACTTCCTCTCCGAGCAGGGCACCGGCTGCGGGAGCGCCATCCGCCTCACCGACATCTACGGCGAACAACTCGTCGTCCCCGCCCTGCCCGTCCGCCCGAACACGGTCCAGCGGACGGGACTCCAGTTCGCCCGGCACTGAGCGCGGGACCCCGGGCAGGAGCGGAGGCCAGTGCTGTGACCGGAAAGGTTTGCCGGAAGGCTCGCGGCGTCCGGTGCGGTGCATCGCACGGCGGAGCATCGCCCGCGTACTGGATGTACTCGGGCGTTGCGACAACGCGGCGAGGTGCCGTGCCGGACGCCGCGAGTCGGTGAACCTTTCCGGTCGCAGCACTAGCTAGCGCTGTGACCGGACGATGCGGTGGGCATGGTGGGGGGCCGGGTCGTCGGGGAGGAGGGTGACGCCGGTGTGGAGGCGGCGGGCCGTGAACGCGGTCAGGGCCAGGGCCAGGGAGACGGCGGCCGCGGCCACGCCCAGCGGGACCAGGGCGGGCGTCGACTGCCCTGCGGGGAGGTTCCCTTCGTGGACGGCGCAGGAGAGCGAGACGGCGAAGAGCAGGAGCGCGAGGAGGCAGGCCGCCCCCCAGCCCGCGCGGACGCGCCGGGTGCGGGCGTGGTCGCGCACCTCGGCCAGGACCGGGGCCGCGCACACCGGACACTCCAGCTCGACGCGTTCCCTGCCGTCGGCCGGCCGCACCAGCTGGAAGTCACGGGCGGCCCAGGTGGCCGTCCGCCGCCCGCGCCGCCCGACATCGCCGCGTACGTGGCGTACGGCCACTTTCACGGTCCTCGGTCCCCTCATGCCGGACAGTGTGCGTCCGGGGCACAGCCGTGCGCAGGGGTTTGCCCGGTCGCGTCCGGGAAGGGCTGCGCCGGGGAACGCGCACCGGCCGTACGGCCCCTGATGGCGCGGCCGCGGGAGGCTCCCGAGTGATACTCGGCACATGGCAGCAACGGATCTCCACACGCTCCTGAAGTCGCTCCGCGTCTGGTCCCCCGAGACCACGGAGCTACGGCCGTTCGACCCGGCGACGGCGCCGGACGCCCCGCTCCCGCTGTTCACCACGTGGTTCGCGGAGGCGGTGGCGGCCGGCCAGCCGGAGCCGCACACCGTGTCGCTGGCGACGGCGGACGAGCGGGGCCGGGCGGACGTACGGATCGTGATGCTGCACGGCGCGGACGCGCACGGCTGGTCCTTCGGCTCGCACGTCACCAGCCGCAAGGGCCACCAGCTGAGCGTCCACCCGTACGCGGCCCTCGCCTTCTACTGGCCGGTGCTGGGCCGCCAGGTCCGGCTCCGGGGCCCGGTCTCCGCGGCGCCGGCCAGGGAGAGCCAGGCGGACCTGCACGCCCGCTCGACGGGCGCCCTCGCGTCGGCGCTCACCGGCCGCCAGAGCGGTGTCCTGTCCTCGCTGGAGGAACTCCGCACGGAGTCGGAGGCCGCCTGGGAACGCGCCCGCGCCGACCCGTCCGCGCCCTCCCCGACCTGGACCCTCTACCGGCTGCATCCCCAGGAGGTCGAGTTCTTCCAGGGCGCCCCGGACCGGCGGCACGTACGCCTGCGGTACGTCACCGAGGCCGACGGCGGCTGGCGCAGGGAACTGCTCTGGCCGTAGGCACGGGCGCGGCGCGGCCTACTCCGCGAACTCGTACTCCGCCCAGTCGGCGACCTGCCGGTAGCCGATGCGCTGGTACAGGGCGTTGCTCGTCGGGTTGGCCAGGTCCGTGAAGAGGAGGAGCTCACCCACTCCGGCGGCCAGCGCCGCCCGGCTGACCCGCGCCGTCACCGCTCCGGCGTAACCTCGGCCGCGCAGCTCCGGCGGGGTGTAGACGGGCCCGATCCGGGCCTGTCCGGCGACCGTCGGGGTGACGCCGGCCATGGAGACCGGGGTGCCGTCGGGGGTCTCCCAGAGGGTGACACCGCCGTACGAGAGCCGGAAGTCGGCCCAGTCCCCGCCGCCCCGGCCGCCGGGCAGGCCCGCGTCGGCGACGAAGCCGTCGTACCAGCGGATCAGCAGCTCCCGGTCCGCCTCGCCCGCGACCCGCGCCCGCCCCTCGGGCAGCGGCGACGGGTCGGTCAACTCGGCCAGCCGGTAGAGCCGTTCGCTTCCGCTGAGGCGCCCGGACACCCCGGTCCCGCGCTGCCACGCCGCGGCGAACGCCTCCGCCGTGGCCCGCTCCGAGGCGAAGCCGGTCACGGGGTGGCCGAGGTCGAGGAGAGCGGTGACCAGCGTCTCGGCCTCGTCGGCCGTGAGCCGGGTGGTGCGCAGGGCGTACGGCGGGGTGTGCAGCAGTGCGGCGCCCACGGTGCCGTCCGCCCGGACCAGGCGGCCGAGGAGCGGCGGCCGGCCGCCGTAGGCCCGCGGTCCGCGCCGCCGCAGCTGCTCGGTCACCGTCAGGTGGACTGTGTGCAGGTCGGGCCGCGAGTGGAGGAAGTCCTGCGCGTGGAGCAGGAATTCGTCGACGTCGGAGGTGAAGTGCCAGGCGGGTGCGTGCGTTTCGGCTTCCATGGTCGATGATCCCGCCCGACCGCCGTGCGGGGCATCCGAATTAGATGCCGACGGCTTCGGGGTCCGTCGCGAGGCGGGCGTGCAGGTGGACGTCCCGGAAGGCGTCCTGCCTGCCCGACTCGAACATCGCGCCGCGCAGCGTCCCCTCGTGCCGGAAACCGCAGGTCCGCGCTATCCGGCAGGACGCCTCATGACCGAGGGCGTGCCCCAGTTCCAGCCGGTGCAGGTCCAGTTCGGTGAAGGCCCAGCGGGCGGCCAGGGACAGGGCGTGGGTGGCGACCCGGCGGCCGCGCGCCTCGGGGAGCACCCAGTAACCGACCCGGGCCGACCGGAACACCCGGTCGATCAGGTTGATGCCGATGTGGCCGAGGGTCGCACCGCTCGCCTCGTCCGCGACGCGGAACGGCGCGCAGATCCCGTCGTCCGCCTGGGCCTGCTGTCTGACCATGGCGGCCCGGGCGCCGGCGAGGTCGCTCTCCGTCGTGAGCGGGGTGTTCCAGCGCCGGAAGTCCGGGTCGGTGCGGCCACGCAGCCAGCTCTCCACATGGGCGTCGGCGTCCGGGTCCCAGCGGTCGAGCCGCAGGCCGTGACCGTGCGGTGCGGGGCCGGGACGTCGGGCGGCGGGCTGTTCCTCGATCAGGGCCATACGCTCATTGAAACCCGTGGGGCAGGTGGCGGCCCAGCCGGTTTCAGCTCGCCGCCGGGCGGAACACCGGTACCCCGTCCCGGAAGGCGACCTCCAGGGGGAGACCGGGGCGCGGCTCGGAGGTGTCGACCAGTTCGGTCATCATGCGCGGCCCTTCCGCCAGGTCGACCACGGCCGCCACGTACGGGACGCGGTCACCGAAGGGCGGGAGGTCGTTGCGGTGGACGACGGACCAGGTGTAGAGGGTCGCGCGGCCCGTGGCCGGCTCCCAGGTGCCGTCCTCGCTCCAGCAGTGCGGGCAGAACTCCCGGGGGTAGTGGTGGGCCCGGCCGCAGGAACGGCAGCGGCGCAGCAGGAGCCTGCCCTCGGCCGCCGCCTGCCAGTAGGGGCGGGTGAAGGCGTCCGGCTCGGGGGTGTCCATGCACCTGACGGTACGTCAGATCGCCCGGAAAGCCGAGAGCCGGGGGCGAAACGGCCCGCGCCCCCTTGAGCGCCGATCTCATCCGTTTCCGCTCGGACCAAGTGGGCTACGCCACACATCCCCCCTGCTTCTCCACGGGTGTGATCAATCCGCAACCAATTCCGGTCTTGACCGAGACCCATCAACGTGAAGCGTGATTACGCTCCCGCTCATGGCCGTGTTTCCCCCCACAGTTTCGCCCGTCTACGTCATCGGCGCCGGCCCCGGAGGTCTCGCCGTCGCGTACGCGCTGCGGGCCCGGGGCATCCGTGCCGTCGTCCTGGAGAAGTCCGACAGCGTCGGCGCGTCCTGGCGCCGCCACTACGACCGGCTCCACCTGCACACCACCCGCCGGCTGTCCGCCCTGCCGGGGCTGCCCATGCCGCGCCGCTTCGGCCGCTGGGTCTCCCGCGACGACGTGGTGCGCTATCTGGAGAAGTACGCCGAGCACCACGAACTGGAGATCGTCACCGGTGTCGAGGTCTCCCGTGTGGAGCGCTCGCCCGCCGGGGACGGCTGGCTGCTGCACGCGTCCGGCGGCCGGGAGCTGACCGGCTCCGCGGTGGTGGTCGCCACCGGCTTCAACCACACCCCGCGCATCCCCGACTGGCCCGGCCTGGACGGCTACCAGGGGCGGTTCCTGCACGCCGGGGAGTACCGCGACGCCGGGCCGTTCGCCGGTCAGGACGTGCTGGTCGTCGGCATCGGCAACACCGGCGCCGAGATCGCCGTCGACCTGGTGGAGGGCGGCGCGGCCCGGGTACGGCTGGCCGTCCGCACGGTCCCGCACATCGTGCGCCGCTCCACGGCCGGCTGGGCCGCCCAGTACAACTCGATCCTGGTACGGCGGCTGCCCACCCGCCTCGTCGACCGGCTCGCCCGCACCATGGCCAAGGTGAGCGTGCCCGACCTGGCCGCCCACGGCCTGCCCCGCCCCGACACCGGCCTCTACAGCCGGGTCAAGCAGGGCTCCATCCCGGTTCTGGACGTCGGGCTCATCGACGCGGTGCGGCGGGGCCAGGTCGAGATCGTGGCCGCCGTCGACGGTTTCGAGGAGGGGAAGGTCGTCCTCGCCGACGGCACCCGCACCTCCCCCGACGCGGTGATCGCCGCGACCGGGTACGTCCGGGGCCTGGAGAGCCTGGTCGGCCATCTCGACGTCCTCGACGGCCGCGGCCGCCCGGTCGTCCACGGCTCCCGCACCCCCGAAAACGCCCCCGGCCTCTACTTCACCGGCTACACCAACCCGATCAGCGGCATGTTCCGCGAGATGGCCATCGACGCGGAGAAGATCGCGAAGGCGCTCGCCAAGCGCCTGCGCACGGCGTAGGGAGCCACACCCTCCTTACGCCGCAAGCCCCTTACGCCGCAACCCCCTTACGTACAGACCGAGTTACCGATGTGACGCAGGCGACGAGAGCTGTTTGTTACCGGCGGTAGCACCAGGCCCGTGCCCGAGACCAGAATGTGAGCCCTGCTCAACTTTCCGGCTCCACCCCTCTCGCTCCGTACGGAGGACGCACGTGGCACGCGAAAGACAGCTCTCCCGCCGCTCCCTTCTCGGCGGTGCCGCCGCCGGGGCGGTCGGCCTCACCGCGCTCTCCGCGGGCCCGGCCGCCGCGGCGGCCTCCCGGACCGTCGACGTCGCGATCGTCGGCGGGGGCATCGCCGGACTCACCGCGGCCCGCGACCTGGTGGCCGGCGGCCGGACGGCAGCCGTCCTGGAGGCCCGGGACCGGGTCGGCGGCCGGGTGGTGAACCTGAAGCTGGCCAACGGCGGTTACACCGAGGGCGGCGGCGAGTTCATCGGCCCCACCCAGGACCGCATCAAGGCCCTCGCGGACTCCCTGGGGGTGGCGACCTTCCCCACCTACAACACGGGCGCCAACCTCCTCTACAAGAACGGCAAGCGCACCCCGTACGACACCGGCGGACTGCTCGGTTCGGTCCCGCCGGTGGACGCGGCCGGGCTCGCCAACGCGGCCATCGTGCAGTCCGAACTGGACAGCATGGCCGCGCAGGTGCCGGTGGCCGCACCCTGGACCGCGCCCAAGGCCGCCGAGTGGGACAAGCAGACCTTCGAGAGCTGGCTGAACGCGAAGGCGGTCATCCCCTCGGCCAAGTTCCTGCTGGACCTGGCCTGCACGTCGATCTTCTCGGCCCAGCCCCGCGAACTCTCCCTCCTCTACGTCCTGTACTACATCGCCGCCGCCGGCAACGAGTCCACGGCCGGCACCCTGGAGCGCCTCACCGACACCGCGGGCGGCGCCCAGGAGTCGCGTTTCGTCGGCGGTTCCCAGCAGGTCCCGATCAAGCTGGCGGCGGCCCTCGGCGACCGGGTGGTGCTGAGCGCCCCGGTCCGCTCGATCACCAGGTCGGGCGGCTCGTACGTGGTCACGGCGGACGGCATCACGGTCACCGCGACCCGTGTCGTCGTGGCCCTGCCGCCCCCGCTGGCCGCCCGCATCACCTACGACCCGCTGCTGCCGGCCGCCCGCGACCAGCTCACCCAGCGGATGCCGATGGGCTCGATCGGCAAGGCCATCGCCGTGTACGACACCCCCTTCTGGCGGGCGGACGGCCTCAACGGGCAGGCCGTCAGCGACTCCGGCGTGGTCCGCTCGACCTTCGACAACTCCCCGCCGGACGGCTCCTACGGTGCACTGATGGGCTTCATCGAGGCCGATGAGATGCGGGCGTACGACGCGGCGGGCGAGGCCGAGATCAAGGCCGCCGTCCTGACGGACTACGCCAACTACTTCGGCGACAAGGCCGGAAACCCCGCCTCCTTCGTGCTCCAACGCTGGGACAATGAGGGCTTCTCCCGGGGTGGCCCGGTGGCCTACGCACCGCCAGGGGTGCTGACCGAGTACGGGGCCGCGCTGCGCGAGCCGGTGGGCGGGATCCACTGGGCCGGGACGGAGACCTCCACGTTCTGGACGGGCTTCATGGACGGAGCGGTGCGGTCGGGCGAGCGGGCGGCGAAGGAGGTACTGGCCGCCCTCGGCTGACCGGGCGGGCGTTTTCGGCCTCAACTTTGCGTGCAGAGCAGTTCCTGACGCAGTGTCAGTTCAGTAATCTGACACTGCGTCAGTTTATCGTGCTGTCACACAGAGGCGGGCGGACCGATGCTTGGATCAACCCACGGCACCCTCACCACCGACTCCCGCCGGGCCCGGGCCATCGCATGCGGTGAGCAGCGTCCCGGGCCCGCCGTCCACGGCCGGACCGCCGACGAGGACGACCTGGACGTCAGCGGCCGGCCCCTGTACGCGGACGTACCGGATCTCGACCGGTTCTTCCGGCCCGAGTCGGTCGCCGTGATCGGCGCCTCGGACACCGAGGGCCGGCCCAACACCGGTATCACCCGGCAGCTCCTCGACTGGGCCGGGCGGGTCGGGGCCCGGGTGCACCCGGTGCACCCCACCCGGCCGGCCGTCTTCGGCATCGGCTGCGTCCCGTCCGTCGCCGACCTGCCCGAGCAGGTCGATCTCGCCGTCCTGCTGGTCGCCGACCCGCTCCCGGTGATCGAGGAACTGGCCGCGGCCAAGGTCAGGTTCGCGGTCGCCTTCGCCTCCGGGTTCGCGGAGACCGGCGCGGCGGGCGCGGCCGCCCAGACCCGCCTCGCGGCGGCCGTACGGCGGTCCGGGCTGCGGCTGCTCGGCCCGAACACGAACCTGAACGCCTTCGAGCGCTTCCGCGAGGACCTGGAGGGCCCCGCGATCGCCCTCATCACCCAGTCCGGCCACCAGGGCCGACCGGTCTTCGCCGCGCAGGAGCTGGGCATCCGCCTCTCCCACTGGGCGCCCACCGGCAACGAGGCCGACCTGGAGACCGCCGACTTCATCTCCTACTTCGCCGAGCGCCCCGAGGTCGGCGCCATCGCCTGCTACGTCGAGGGCCTCAAGGACGGCCGCGCCTTCCTGCTGGCCGCCGACCGCGCGGCCCGCCGCCGGGTGCCGGTGGTGGCGGTGAAGGTCGGCCGCACCGAGGCCGGCGCCCGCACCGCCGCCTCCCACACCGGCAAGCTGACCGGCGCGGACGACGTGGTCGACGCGGCGCTGCGACAGTACGGCGTGATCCGCGTCGACGGTCTCGACGAACTCCAGGACACCGCGGCCCTGCTGGCGCGGGCGCGGGCGCCGCGCGCGGACGGGGTGGTGGTCTACTCGATCTCCGGCGGCACCGGCGCGCACGTCGCCGACCTGGCCGCCGGGCTGGGGCTGAAGCTCCCGGAGCTGTCCGAGGCCCGGCAGGCCGAGCTGCACCAGTGGATACCGGAGTACCTGAGCGTGGCCAACCCGGTGGACAACGGCGGCCATCCGGTGGGCGACTGGCGCGGCCGCAAGATCATCGACTCGATCCTCGCCGACCCCGAGGTCGGGGTGCTGATCTGCCCGATCACCGGCCCCTTCCCGCCGCTCAGCGACAAGCTGGTCCAGGACCTGGTGGACGCGGCGGAGGCGACCGACAAGCTGGTCTGCGTGGTGTGGGGCTCGCCGGTCGGCACCGAGGCCGCCTACCGCGACGTCCTCCTCGGCTCCTCCCGGGTGGCCACCTTCCGCACGGTCGGCAACTGCCTGACCGCCGTCCGCGCCCACCTCGACCACCACCGCTTCGTGAGCGACTACCGCTCCCCCTTCGACGAGGCCCCGCGCACCCCGTCGCCCTCCTACCGCAAGGCGCTCGCGCTGATGCGGCCGGGACAGCAGCTGAGCGAGCACGCGGCGAAGCAGCTGCTGCGCGCGTACGGCATCCGGGTGCCGCGCGAGCAGCTGGTGACCAGCGCGGCGGCGGCCGTGCGCGCGGCCGGGCTGGTCGGCTACCCGGTGGTGATGAAGGCGTCCGGCGGGCAGCTCGCGCACAAGACCGAGCTGGGCCTGGTGAAGATCGGGCTGACCTCGGCGAGCCAGGTCCGGGACGCCTACCGGGAGCTGACCGACATCGCCCGCTACGAGGGGGTCGCCCTCGACGGGGTGCTGGTCTGCCAGATGGTGCAGCGGGGGGTGGAGATGGTCGTCGGGGTCACCCACGACGACCTCTTCGGGCCGACCGTGACCGTGGGGCTCGGCGGGGTGCTGGTGGAGGTGCTGCACGACGCGGCCGTGCGCGTGCCGCCGTTCGGCGAGGACCAGGCCCGGGACATGCTGGCCGAACTGCGCGGGCGGCCCCTGCTGGACGGGGTCAGGGGGCGGCCCCCGGCCGACCTCGACGCGCTCGTCGAGGTGATCCTGCGCGTCCAGCGCATGGCCCTGGAACTGGGCGACCGGCTCGCCGAGCTCGACATCAACCCGCTGATGGTGCTGGAACAGGGCCAGGGCGCGGTGGCGCTGGACGCGCTGGCGGTGTGCCGCTGATGGACACCGTCCGGTACGCGCGGGCGGAGCGGGTCGCGTACGTCACCCTCAACCGTCCCGAGACCCTCAACGCCGTGACCCCAGCCGAGCGGGAGGAGGTCATCCGGCTGCTGTCGGACGCCTCCGCCGATCCGGAGCTGGGGGCGGTGGTGCTCACCGGCACCGGCCGGGGCTTCTGCGCGGGCGCCGACCTGCGCGGTGCCGGGTCCGCCGCGCCGCTCCCCGGTGACGTGGCCCGCACCATCCGGCGCGGCGCCCAGCGTCTGGTCGCCGCCGTCCTCGACTGCGAGAAACCGGTGATCGCGGCCGTCAACGGCACCGCCGCCGGCCTCGGCGCCCACCTCGCGCTCGCCTGCGACCTGGTCCTGGCCGCCGAGTCGGCCCGTTTCATCGAGGTGTTCGTCCGCCGCGCCCTGGTCCCCGACGGCGGCGGCGCCTACCTGCTGCCCCGGCTGGTCGGCCCGCAGCGCGCCAAGGAGCTGATGTTCTTCGGCGACGCGGTCACGGCGCCGGAGGCCGAGCGTCTCGGTCTGGTCAACCGGGTCGTACCGGACGAGGAGCTGGCGAAGACGGCCCGGGAGTGGGCACAGCGCCTGGCCACCGGGCCCACCCGCACGCTCGCCCTGACAAAACAGCTGCTCAACGCGTCCCTGGACGGCGACCGGACGTCCGCCTTCGCCGCCGAGGCCGCCGCCCAGGAGCTCAACATGACGACCCACGACGCCCAGGAGGGCCTACGCGCCTTCACGGAGCGCAGAAGCCCCGAGTTCCGGGGCCGGTGACGGTGACAGGGCGGCCACATCCCTTCCCATCTGACGATCCGTCACTTTCAATGGAAGGGTGATGGGACACGCTGGGGCGGCCGCGGCTGCCGTTCGTTATCTCAGGTCGGTTCCCGCGCCGGGGCCCGTGGAGGCGTTGCCGCGCCCGGAGTTGCGGTGTGTGCGGGCGGACGAGCGGGCGCCGGTCGACCCGGTGGAGTTCCGGCGGGTGCTCGGGAACTTCGCGACCGGGGTGACCGTCGTCACCGCACCGGCCGCCGAAGGCGAGCCCTCCCCCGCCGGATTCGCCTGCCAGTCCTTCTCCTCCCTCTCCCTCGACCCGCCCCTGGTCTGCTTCATGGTCGCCCGCACCTCGGCCACCTGGCCGCGCATCGCCCGCGCGGGCGTCTTCTGCGTCAACGTGCTCGGCGCGGGCCAGGGCGAGCAGTGCCGCGCCTTCGCGAGGAGCGGCACGGACAAGTTCGCGGGCGTGGTGTACGACGCGGCCCCGTTCTCGGGCGCACCCCGCCTGGCCGGCGCCACGGCGTGGATCGACTGCGCGATCCACGCCGTCCACACGGGCGGCGACCACCTGATCGTGGTCGGCCGGGTGCGGGCCCTGGGCACGGCCGACGGCAGCGTCCCGGACCAGGCGCCGCTGCTGTTCCACCGGGGGCGGTTCGGCAGGCTGGAGCCGGAGGGCTAGGGCCCTTCTGATGGATCTCCGTGGGAGAAGGAGCGGCGTTCGGTGCGTGCGATCGGCGTGCGGGGTGGCGGGTCATGTGGCGGAGCCAC